>NZ_CAWNWX010000023.1:10009-20447 GCF_963878195.1 Aeromonas sp. HMWF016 | reverse complement strand
TATCCATTCTCTCTCCTTGTGATGCCAGCGGTAGTGATAGTCTGAACCCATCAAGCCGCAAGATGGCGCCCGGCGACCACTACCCCTCTCTGCTCTTTTCCAGATAAAGCCGGACGATACTGGAAAAATCCAGCTCTCCCTCTCCGTCCGCCGCATGCAGATTGAACAGGTTGCGCGCAAGTGCCCCCATGGGCACAGCGCTGTGAGCATGCTCGGCCAGCGCCATGGCGAGCCCGAGGTCTTTCACCATCAGCCGGGTCATAAAACCCCCTTGATAGTTACGGGCAGCCGGTACGTTCTCCATCACCCCGGGCCAGGGGTTGTAGCGCTCCAGACTCCAGTTGTTGCCCGAACTCTTGCCCATGATGGTGGAGAGCACTGCCGGATCCAGCCCCTCCTTCACCCCGAGGGCCAGCGCCTCGGCAGTGCCAGCCATGTGGATCGCGAGCAGCATGTTGTTGCACATCTTGGCGATCTGCCCGGCGCCAAGGGGGCCGGCGTGAAACAGATTCTGCCCCATGCAGGCCAGTACGGGCTTGGCCGCATCAAAGTCGGCTTGTTCGCCACCGACAATAAAGGTGAGTGAGCCTGCAGCTGCGCCGGCGACTCCACCCGAGACAGGGGCATCGATAAAGCGCAAGCCGCGTGCACGGGCCGCGCTCCCTACCTGACGGGCAGAGGCCACATCAATGGTAGAGCAGTCGATCACCAGCACACCGGCAGGCAAAGCGGCCAGCAGATCCTGCCCGCCCCGTTCACCATCGCTCTCGCCCAACCAGAGGCTGCGCACATGCTCACCGGCAGGCAGCATGCTGATGACGACATCACAGCCGGTCACCGCTTCGCGGGCATCACCTGCCGCAATGCAGCCTGCTGCAATGGCTCGCTCGACACTGTGGGCAACCAGATCAAATACCTGCACCGTATGCCCGGCCCTGGCCAGATTGGCTGCCATGGGTCCCCCCATGTTGCCCAGCCCGATAAATCCGATCCTTGTCATTCTGCTTGCTCCTTGCGTTCTTGATAGCGCCGCGGCTGCCAGAGCAGTGCCTAGCCCTTGCGTGCCAACGGGTTGTGCCCATGGGGCCAGCGAAAGAATTCGTCCAGCCAGTTACCCTCGGCAGGCTTATCCTGCCAGTGGGGATCCCTGTCCTTGTCGATAAGCAGCGCCCGCACCCCTTCCACAAAATCGCCCTTGAGCACGCAGTTGACCGAGAGGGTCAATTCGTCAGCAAATACCTCGGCAAGAGATTGACGGCGAGCCTGCCAATATTGGCGCCAAAGGATGGCTCGGCTGATGGAGCTGCCGCTACGGCAGCTCTCCTGTGCCTGGGCCAACCCCCTCTCTCCCGCCGTTTCGTCAAATCGGGCAGCAAACAGCCTTGCCAAAACTCCAGCCAACGTTCGCCCTGCCAGCAGGTCATCGATTTTTGGTTGATGGGGCAGCAGGATGGGTGCAGGCAACTGCGCCGCGATGCCTCGATGAAGGCCGCGCAGCAGCAGATCGATCTGCTCACGGGACTCGCAACCGACTGACCAGTCGAGTGCCGCCAATCGGTGCAGCAGCCCGGCTCGCTCGCTGCTGGCTATAGCGTGATCCGCCAGCCCAAGGCCGATGGCATCACTCCCGTTGAAGCGGGCACCGGTCAGACCAAGCCATAGCCCGAGTCGCCCCGGCATCCGGCTTAAAAACCAGCTGGCCCCCACATCGGGGTAGAGGCCGATTGTCACCTCCGGCATGGCGAACAGGCTCTTCTCGGTCACCACCCGAAAATCGGCGCCGGCAAACAGACCTATCCCACCGCCCATGCAGATGCCATCCGCTACGCAGACAAGGGGCTTGCGGTAACAGTGGATGTGGTGATCGAGCCGATACTCCTGCTCGAAAAAGTCGCGGGCATATTCGAACAGTTCCGATTCGCTCGCCTCCTGCTTGCGGTAATAGAAGGAGCGAATATCACCTCCGGCACAGAACGCCTTCTCGCCCGCCCCCTGCAGCAGTACGCAGACGATGGCGGGATCCTGCTCCCAGCGGGTCAGCGTCTGTTGCAGGATCTGGATCATCGGCAGGCTCAATGCGTTGAGAGACGCAGGGCTGTCGAGAGTCAACACCCCGATCTGGTGGCCATCAGCCGTTGGATAGGTTGCGATACTTACTGGCTCACTCATGGGTTGCACCATCCGGCTTTTGGTACTGCCAGTGCGGGGCGCGCTTTTCGAGAAACGCTGCCACCCCTTCCCGCTGGTTGGCATCACTAAACAGTTCGAGGAAGAGGCTTCGCTCGAGCGGCAAAGCCGCATCACGCGGGCCGCAGCGCCCCTGATTGATCAACATTTTGCAGGCGCGCAGGGCACTCGGGCTCTGGCGCTCCACCAGATGAGCCATCTGATAGGCGGCCTCCCACGCCTGCCCGGTTTTCACCACCTCCTCCACCAGCCCGATCTCATAGGCAAGGGCGGCACTCACCTTCTCGCCACAGAGGATCATCCGCTTGGCCCAGCCCGGCCCTACCAGCTCGGTCAGACGCTGGGTACCCCCCGCGCAGGGTAACAGCCCCACCGAAGCTTCCGGCAACCCCAGCAGCGCCTGCTGCTCGGCGATGCGGATATCGCACGCCAGCGCCACTTCCAGCCCACCGCCCATGGCGTAACCGTTGATGGCCGCAATGGTAACGCCGTGAAAACGAGCCAGCGCTTCGAATGCACGACCAAAAGCGTCGGCTACATCGCGAGCCTGTTCGACATTGCCATCAGCAAACAGGTTGAGATCGGCACCGGCGCAGAAGAACTTCTCGCCAGCCCCGCGGATCACCAGCGCAACCACATCGGGGCGACTGTCGAGCTCCTCCATCATCCGCAGGAAAGCTTGCAGGCTGGCAAGCGTCCAGGTATTGGCTGGCGGATGGTCAAGGGTGATGTAGGCCACGTGGCCGTTATATTCGAGCCTGATCCTTGTCATTGCGTTTGTCCTTGTCAGTAGAGCAATAGCCATGATGACAGAGTTGCATGAAACCAACCTGTGACTGGCTCACAAAGCTGGCGCCATTGATAGGTCATCCGACACTACATCAGCGCCAATCCCTGCTCGGCCAGCAGCCGACGAGCGATGATGAGCCGCATCACCTCGTTGGTTCCCTCCAGAATGCGATGCACCCGGGTATCGCGCAGGTAGCGCTCAAGGGGATAGTCGCGGGTATAACCATAGCCACCAAAGAGTTGCAGAGCCTCATCACAGATCCGATAACCGACGTCGGTGGCAAACCGTTTGGCCATGGCGCACCAGGCACTCTTGTCGGGATCCCCGCGATCCAGCTTGTCTGCCGCTTGACGCACCAGCAGACGAGCTGCAGCCAGCTCGGTCGCCATATCGGCCAGGCGAAACTGCACGCTCTGGAATTCGCTGATCGGGTGACCAAATTGCTGGCGCTGCTGCACATAGGTCAGCGCATCGTCCAGCGCCTGCTGGGCGGTACCTACCGAGCAGGTAGCGATATTGATACGCCCCCCATCAAGGGCCTGCATGGCGAACTTGAATCCTTCCCCCTCTTCGCCCAACCGATAGCAGGCAGGAATGCGAACTTCATTAAAAACAACCTCACGGGTCGGCTGGCTGTTCCAGCCCATCTTCTCTTCTGCCTTGCCATAGCTCACGCCGGGTACATTAGCCGGCACCATAAAGGCAGAGATCCCCTTCGCACCTTCACCACCGGTGCGGGCCATCACCACCAGCACATCGGTACTACCCGCCCCCGAGATAAAGACCTTGGTCCCCTCGATGAGGTAGCTGTCCCCCTCGCGCACCGCTCGGGTCTTGAGGGCTGCGGCATCGGAGCCCGCCCCCGGCTCAGTGAGGCAATAGGAGCCCAGCAATTCGCCGTAAGCCAGTTTGGGCACCCACTCCTCTGCGACATGAGCAGGCAACCAGCTGCCCAGCATCCAGCTCACCATGTTGTGGATGGTCAGATACGCAGTGGTCGAAGTACAGCCCATGGCGAGGCGCTCGAAGATGAGACTGGCATCGAGGCGCGGCAGCCCCAATCCGCCAAACTGCTCCGGGGTATAGAGACCGCAAAACCCGAGCTCGGCCGCCTGCTTGATGGTCGGAATAGGAAACTCGTGTTCTTTATCCCAGCGCGCGGCATGGGGTTTCAGCGCGTCGTCGGCAAAGGCGGCGGCCGCCTCCACATATGCCTGTTGATCATCGGTCAGGGTAAAATCCATCTTGTCGTTCGCTCCCTTGTTGCCCCGCGCTTATTGTCTCGCGCTTATTTTCCTGAGTTAGTGCTTTATGACGCGGCGCCCACACACTGGTCATTCGGATCTGCCACTATGGCGCTGTTGTCGTGGTAGCTGATGACGCACTCACTACCACCTATCTATCGACACACAACAGATTAACAATTGATTTACGTTTACGCTAACGTAAACTTGTGGCAGAAGTGAAGTACAAAAATGGACCGACCACTGCCAGCCGTGATGCCGAGTCAGCCGGTCGAACCAACCTTTCTACCCGACTGTCATATCCGCAAGGAGAGCATGGATGCAGATGGATGAGACCCTGAATGCCCTGACCGAACAGGTTGCGGCCTTCTGCCAGAAAGTGATCGCCCCGCGCGCCAGCGAGATCGATCAGAGCAACACCTTTCCCCGCGATCTCTGGCCCCGGATGGGTGAGCTAGGGCTGCACGGCATCACGGTGGCCGAGGAGTATGACGGGGTGAACCTCGGCTATCTGGCCCATGTGCTGGTGATGGAGCAGGTGAGCCGCGCCAGCGCCTCGGTCGGCCTCTCCTACGGCGCCCACTCCAACCTCTGCATCAACCAGATCCACCGCCACGGCACGCCGGAGCAGAAAGCCCACTACCTCCCCCCGCTGGTGAGCGGCGAGCATGTGGGGGCACTGGCCATGAGCGAGCCAGGTGCGGGCTCCGATGTGGTCAGCATGCGCCTCACCGCAGTGCGCGAGGGGGATCACTTCGTGCTCAACGGCAACAAGATGTGGATCACCAACGGTCCGGATGCCGACACCTTCGTCATCTATGCCAAGACAGATGCCAGTGCAGGCCCCAAAGGGATTTCCGCCTTTATCGTCGAGGCGGGCACTCCCGGTTTCACGACCGCCCAGAAGCTCGACAAGCTGGGGATGCGCGGCTCCAGCACCTGCGAGCTGGTGTTTGACAACTGCCGCGTACCGCAGGAGAACCTGCTGGGCCCCTTGCACGGCGGGGTCAAGGTGCTGATGAGCGGGCTTGACTACGAGCGGGTGGTACTGGCGGCTGGCCCCGTTGGCATCATGCAGGCCTGCATGGACGTGGTACTGCCCTATGTGCGCGAGCGCAAGCAGTTCGGCCAGGCCATCGGCGAGTTCCAACTGGTGCAGGGCAAGCTCGCCGACATGTATACCCGCCTCGCCAGCAGCCGGGCGCTGGTCTACTCGGTGGCAAGCGCCTGCGATCAGGGTCGCACCAACCGTAAAGATTGCGCCGCAGCCATCCTGTTTGCCGCCGAAAATGCCACCCAGATGGCGCTCGATGCCATCCAGCTGCTGGGCGGCAACGGCTACATCAACGAATATCCCACCGGTCGCCTGCTGCGGGATGCCAAGCTCTACGAGATAGGCGCCGGCACCTCTGAGATCCGCCGCTGGCTCATCGGCCGCGAGCTGATGGGGGATAATGCATGAGCAGGATCCACTCCCGTCTTGACACAGCGAGCCCGGAATATGCGGCCAATCGGGCCGCCATGCAGGCACTGGTCGACGATCTCCATGCCCGCATTGCCGAGATCGCCCAAGGAGGCGGCGCGGCCAACAACGCCCGCCATCAGGCCCGCGGCAAGCTGCTGCCCCGCGAGCGCATCAACCAACTGCTCGACCCGGGTTCCCCGTTTCTCGAACTCTCGGCGCTGGCTGGCTGGCAGGTCTATGACGAACCGGTGCCCGCTGCCGGCATCATCACCGGCATCGGCCGGGTCTCTGGGCGCCTGTGCATGCTGGTGGTGAATGACGCCACCGTGAAGGGCGGCACCTACTACCCGCTCACGGTGAAAAAACATCTGCGCGCCCAGGCCATCGCCGAGCGGCTGCGCCTCACCTGCCTCTATCTGGTGGATTCCGGCGGCGCCTTTCTGCCGATGCAGGATGAGGTGTTCCCCGACCGGGATCACTTTGGCCGCATCTTCTACAACCAGGCCCGCATGTCGGCCCAGAACATCCCCCAGCTGGCGGTGGTGATGGGGCTCTGTACCGCAGGGGGCGCCTACGTCCCCGCCATGGCGGACGAATCCATCATGGTCAGGGAACAGGCCACCATCTTTCTGGCGGGCCCGCCGCTGGTCAAGGCCGCCACCGGCGAGGAGATCAGCGCCGAGGCGCTGGGCGGCGCCGAGGTGCACTGCGCCCACTCAGGGGTGGCTGATCATATGGCCCGCGACGATGGCCACGCGCTGGCCATCGCACGTACCCTGCTCACCCATCTGGGCAGTGACCATGATCCGATCTCGGGCTTGGCATCGACCTACGATGAGCCAACCTACCCGATAGAGGAGCTCTACGGTCTGGTGGGCACCAGTCTCAAACGCCCTTACGACGCGCGCGAGCTGATTGCCCGACTGGTGGATGGCTCTGACTTTGACGAATTCAAGGCACTGTTCGGCACCACTCTGGTGACCGGCTTTGCCCGCATTTGCGGCATGGAAGTGGGGATCCTCGCCAACAACGGCGTGCTGCACAGCGACAGCGCCCAGAAGGGGGCCCACTTTATCCAGCTCTGTAACCGCCGCACCATTCCGCTGCTCTTTTTGCAGAACATCACCGGCTTTATGGTGGGGAGTAGCGCGGAAAAAGAGGGGATCGCCAAGCACGGCGCCAAGCTGGTCACCGCGGTGGCCTGCAGCCGGGTGCCCAAGATCACTCTGATAGTCGGTGGCAGCTTCGGTGCCGGCAACTACGGCATGTGCGGCCGCGCCTATGAACCCGATTTTCTCTTTAGTTGGCCCAACAGCCGCATCTCTGTCATGGGGGGCGAGCAAGCTGCCGGGGTGCTGGTGCAGGTGCGCCGGGACAAGCTGGCGGCCGAGGGCAAGAGCGTAAGCGAGCAGGAAGCGGCCGCCATCCGCGCCCCGGTGATCGAGCAGTATGAGCGCCAGGGTCACCCCTACTACGCCAGCGCCCGCCTCTGGGATGACGGCGTCATCGACCCGGCCCAGAGCCGCACCGTACTGGCATTGGCACTGGCGGCCTGTCAGGGTGCCCGCCAAGGCCCCGAGCAGTATGGAATCTTCCGGATGTAAGGAGCAAAGCTATGTCAGATCCACTTACTTCCTCCCAGAACCCGTTTCGGCTGGAGCGGCACGGCCCACTGGCCGAGCTGGTGCTGTCGCGCCCAGCCCGCCACAACGCCTTTGATGCCGACCTGATGCTGGGGCTACTCGACTGCCTCGATGATCTGGCCCATCTCCATGGTCACTCACTTGTCGAACGTCCTCACGCCCTGCTGCTGCGGGCCGAGGGCAAACACTTCTGCGCGGGCGCCGATCTCAACTGGATGCGTAATCTGGCCCACGCCGATTTCGAGCACAATCGCGAAGACGCCCGGGTACTGGCGCGGCTGATGCAGACCCTCGACGAGCTCCCCTTCCCTACGGTGGCGCTGGTGCAAGGGGCCGCCTATGGCGGGGCGCTGGGGCTCATCTGCGCTTGCGATCTGGTACTGGCCAGCGACGATGCCCGCTTCTGCCTCTCCGAGGTGAGCCTGGGTCTGGTACCTGCGGTGATCAGCCCTTACGTGGTACGCGCCATGGGGATGCGTCAAGCGCGCCGCTACATGCTCAGTGCCGAGCCGTTCGATGCCATCACCGCCTGTCGGCTCAATGTGGCGCACCAACTCTGCACACCGGATCAACTGCTGGCGGAGGGGCGGGTGCAGGCCCTTCGTCTGTGCCGCAACGGGCCGGAGGCGATGAAAGAGACCAAACGGCTGCTGGCGGCGATAGAAGACCATCCTTCCCGCCTGCACGAAGAGAAAACTGTCGAGACCATCGCCCGTGTTCGGGTGGGGCTAGAAGCTCAGGAGGGGATGCAGGCCTTCTTCGACAAACGCCCTCCCGCCTGGCGTCCCCGTTTCAAGGATGAGACATGACCCATCACTCTGAGATTAAGCGCCTGCTGATTGCCAACCGCGGCGAAATCGCCGTGCGCATCATCAAGACGGCGAAACGCCTTGGCATCCACACCATAGCCCTCTACTCCGATGCCGACGCCCACGCCATGCACACCCGTCTGGCCGATGAGGCTTGGCATCTGGGGCCCGCACTGGCCAGAGAGAGCTATCTGGACACCGGCAAGGTGCTGATGATTGCCAAAGAGGCGCGTGCCGATGCCATCCATCCCGGTTACGGTTTTCTTTCTGAAAACAGCGATTTTGCCACCGCCTGCGAACAGCGTGGCCTGCGCTTTGTCGGCCCAAGCGGGGCCGCCATTCTCGCCATGGGTGACAAATCGGGCGCCAAGGCGTTGATGCAGGCGGCCGGCGTGCCGGTGCTGCCCGGCTATCACGGAGCAGATCAGCGCTCTGGCTTTTTGCGCGATCAGGCGAGCCAGATTGGCTTCCCGCTGCTTATCAAGGCCGCCAGTGGTGGCGGTGGCAAGGGGATGCGCCGGGTCGATCAGCTGGCCGACTTTGACGCCGCGCTGGCGGCAGTCAAACGGGAGGCGCAAGCAGCGTTTGGCGATGCCCATGTGTTGCTGGAACGCTATCTGCCTCAGGCTCGCCACGTGGAGGTGCAGGTTTTTGCCGATAGCCTCGGCAACGCCATCTATCTGGGGGACAGGGACTGCTCCTTGCAGCGACGCCACCAGAAGGTGATCGAAGAGGCACCCGCCCCCGACATCCCTCCGACTCTGCGGCGCGCCATGGGGGATGCAGCCGTGGCCGCCGCCAAGGCCATCCACTATCAGGGGGCTGGCACCATCGAGTTTCTGCTGTGCGGGGAGGAGTTCTTCTTTATGGAGATGAACACCCGGCTGCAGGTGGAGCATCCGGTCACCGAAGCGGTGACCGGGCAGGATCTGGTGGCCTGGCAACTGGCCGTGGCCGAAGGCAAGCCGCTGCCACTCACCCAAGATGAGGTGGTGCTGCGCGGCCACGCGGTGGAGGCACGCCTCTACGCCGAAGACGTGGCGGCCGGTTTTTTGCCTGCCAGCGGGCCCATCTACTGGCTGCAGTGGCCGGCTGGCGTGCGCATTGACACTGGCGTCACCGCTGGCGATGAGGTCAGCCCCTATTACGATCCCATGATCGCCAAGCTGATCGCCCACGGCCAGAGCCGCGCTGAGGCGTTCGCCCAACTGGCCGATGCGCTGGCGGCACTGGATCTTGGCCCGCTGGTGCACAACGGCCCTCTGCTGCTGCGACTGTGTGAAGAGCCTGACGTCTTGGCCATGCGCCACCATACCCAGTGGCCCATCCCCACCGTAGCGCAGCCCATTCCTGAACTCGCCTGGCCGCTGGCCACGCTCTGGTTGGCGAGCCGCCCTGCGGGCTCCTCCCCCTGGCAGCAAGCCTGCGGATTTCGGCTGGGGCCGGATCGCTGCTGGACGGCGGCGGTGCGCATCGGTGATGAGCGCCGGGTATTGACCCTTCACGATCATGACGACCAGTTTGGGTGGCAAGGGGAGACCCATTGCTACCAGAGAGGCGACGATCATATCCGGCTGCAAAAGGATGGCTGCTGGCAGCAGATCCCCATTCAGACTGCCACAGGCTCGGAGGTAACCTTCATCATGACCCTGGCGGGCAAGCGCATCCGTTTCGCAGCCGATGATCAGCAGCACAGTCACCACCATGATCAGGCAGACGAGAAGGCGCTGGGCGCCATCGCCCCCATGCATGGCATCGTAGTAGCGGTACTGGTCGAGCAGGGGCAAGCTGTCAACAAGGGGCAACCCCTGCTGGTGCTGGAGGCGATGAAGATGGAACACCAGCTGCGTGCAGAGCGGGACGGGGTAATTGAAGCCCTGCAGTGCCAACAGGGCGAGCAGGTAAGCCAGGGGGCCGTGCTGATGCGTTTTGCCGATACAGATACAGCCCCGAAGGATAACGCCATCAACCAACAAGCGAGTAGGTCATGAACAGAGGAGCAGCCATGCCGGATGACAAGGTCAGTCTGGTGGAGATGGGGCCGCGCGATGGCCTGCAAAATGAAGCCAACCAGCTGGCACTGATCCAGCGGCTGGAGCTGATCCAGCGACTGGTCGACAGCGGTCTGCAGCGCATCGAGGTCGGCGCCTTTGTATCGCCCAAAAAAGTGCCGCAGATGGCAGACTCCGCCGCACTTTTTCAGGCACTGCCGCGCAAGGGGCCGACCCGTTACGGCGCCCTGGTGCCCAATTTGCAAGGCTTGCAGGCTGCCATTGCCGCCCGCGCCGACGAGATTGGCC
>NZ_CAWNWX010000023.1:0-9999 GCF_963878195.1 Aeromonas sp. HMWF016 | reverse complement strand
CCTCTCCACCGTCATCGCCTGCCCGTTCGATGGCCCGACCCGGCCCAAGCGGGTCGCAGCCATGGCCGAACAGTTGCTTGATCTCGGCTGCCACGAAATTTCGCTGGGGGACACCATAGGCGTCGGCACCCCTGGCACCGTGGCCCCCATGCTGGATGCGGTGCTGCACGAGATCCCGGCGGGGCGGCTCGCGGTCCATTTTCACGACACCTACGGTCAGGGCTTGGCCAACCTGCTGCCCGCGCTGGAGCGGGGTATTCGCACCATCGACTGCTCGGTGGCAGGCCTTGGCGGCTGTCCCTATGCCCCGGGCGCCTCCGGTAATGTGGCATCTGAAGAGGTGGTCTACCTGCTGCACGGCCTTGGCATGACGACGGGGGTGGATCTCGACAAACTGGCGGCCACCGGCCAGTGGGTGAGCGAGCAGCTCGGCCGCCCCAATGGCTCGCGGGTCGGTCAGGCCCTGCACGCCAATGCCGAGCGGCTGCGTGCCCGCCTCTGCCAGCCACACTCCCAGCAACAGGAGTCATAACCATGTCCCGTTCCCTGCCCGGCAAGGAGATCACCTACAGCATTTCGGAATTGGCCCACGAGTTCGATGTTACGCCACGCACTATCCGCTACTACGAGGACGAGGGGCTGCTCACCCCGCAGCGGGAGGGGCAGACCCGCATTTACAGCCACAAAGACAAGATCCGGCTCAAGCTGACTCTGCGCGGCAAACGGCTGGGGTTTAGCCTGGCCGAGATCCGCGAGCTGTTCGATATGTACGACACCGACAAATCGAGCAAAAACCAGCTCAACTCCATGATCAGACTGATCGAAAGCAAGCGCAGTGCCCTGCACCAGCAACTGGAGGATATCCAGATGGTGATGGCCGAGCTGGAGGCAGCCGAACAGCGCTGTGTTAATTCCCTTAACAACTTGAAAAGCGCAACAGATTAACCGAATCTGGGGTTATGCAATTGCCCTGGGACGTCCATGAAATATTGGTGCTGGTTTTTACTTCTGTTCAGTCTGTCCGGTTGGAGCCATCCCCTTATCAAGGTCGGCGGTTATCCTTATGCCCCGTTCGTGGTCAAAGTGTCGGATGACCACTATGAAGGACTGACGCTGGACCTCATCGCCAAGCTCAACGAGATCCAGCAAGAGGTAAGATTCGTGTTTGTTCCCACCTCGGCCGCCAATCGTTACAAGGCGCTCGATCTGGGCCGCTTCTCGCTGATGCTGTTTGAAGACAGCAAATGGGGCTGGCAAACCGACAAGTTCAAGATGACCTCCCCCTTTCTTGGTGGTGGTGAAGTCTATGTTGCCCTCAAGACCCCCGGGCGAGACCAGCGTTTTTTCGAGGATCCCTCCCTGCACCACCTTATCGGTGTAACCGGTTATCACTACGGCATCGGCCAGTTCAATGCAGATCCGGTCTATTTGCACAGCCATCTCGACATCACGCTGTTCAAGGACAACGTCAGTGCCCTGCAAGCCCTGCTCAAGGGACGCGGTGATATCGCCATCCTTAATATCTCCTATTTGAACCAGTATCTGCTCAGCAACCCCGAGGTAAAGGCACAGCTGCTTGTGTCGCAAAAGTGGGACCAGCGCTACCAGCACCGCGCTATCTTTGATCCCGAGGCCAGCATTACCCCTGCCCAGCTGGAGCTGTGGCTGGCCAAGCTGCGCCAAACAGGTGATCTGGATCGACTTTGGACAAAGTACGGCGTATCAGAGTACGCAACCCCATGATTACTATCTGACTTTTCGGTACCATGACGGGAACCGAATGGGAGTGCATCAAATGGAGACCACCATGCCCGCATCCCCCCGAGCTCGCCGGTTGTGCTACCTGGTCTACGCACTCCTGCTACTACTTATCCTCATTTCCCTGTTGCTGTGGCAAACTCCGCGGCTGCTCCAGCGCTACCTGCCCGGCTGGCTGGCCGAACACTACGGCATTCACCTCACACTTGGCGAGATCGATGTCAGCTTGCGCCACCCCGCTCTGACAATCGGCCCCAGTTCATTGCTCGATGACAAGCAGCAGCCATTGGTCAGCTTCGCCCATCTGCAAGTGACCCCCGAGCTCAAAGCAAGCTGGCAGCAAAAACGGGTGGTACTCAGCGACATCGCGCTGACCAGGCCGGTGGTACTGGTGCAGCGGCTGAGTGACAAAAAGGGGGGCGTTCGGCTCAATCTGACCGATGTACTGGCAACCCTGCTTGCACCAACACCCGCAACAGAGCCGGAACCGAAAACAGCTCCCGTTATTGTCGATATCGCTAGGGTTGCGCTGACCGACGGCCAACTTGCCTATCTGGATAAGCGCAAGGAGAGCGAACCCGGGTGGGTGCCCTCGCTCAAGCTCGATAAACTGGCGCTGCAACTGGAGGGGCTGAGCACATCCGCAGGACACCTCACCGCCTACCAGCTGGCTGCCACTCTCAACGGCAAGAGCACGCTGAGTGCCCAAGGCAAGCTGGATATCACCAGCGGCATGGGTCAGGGCAAGGCGAGCCTCAAGCAGGTCGAGCTGACACCTTTTGCCCCGCTCTGGGCCCCCTACCTCAAGCTGGATCTGGCCAAGGGGCACGCCAATGCAGAGGTGGAATACCTGCTTAAAGAGGGCAAGCAAGGGGTACAGTGGCAATTGTCGAAAGGCAAGCTGACGCTGGACAACTGGCAGCTCAAACAGCACAAAGGTGACGAGTTTGCCCGCTTCAGCCAGCTGGCTATCGCTGAACTTGCTGTGGATGGCAACAAACAATCCCTGCATATCGGCAAAATCACCCTGCAACAGCCACACCTCAAGGCCACTATCAATGAACGGCAGGAGCTGGATCTGGCCGAACTATTGCTCGATCAACCCTCAACCAAGCCGAGCAAAGAGAAAAAAGAGAAACCGGCTCCCGCCAGCAAACCATGGCAGTGGCAGATCAACCAGATCGCTATCAGCAAAGGGGATATCACCCTCACCGAAGCAAGCAGTGGCAAACCACTGGCACGACAGCTATCGGATCTGCAGCTGGCATTAGGCCCGCTGGGCAGCAAGAGCGAACAACAGAGCAAAGTGACGCTCTCGACCCGTTTCAACCAGAAGAGTCCCCTCGCCTTTGATGGCCAGCTGACCCTGGCCCCCTTTACCCTCGGTGGCGAGATAACCCAACAGGCACTTCCTCTTGTGCTGGCCCAACCCTATTTGAACGATCTGCTGCGGATCAAGGTGAAAGAGGGCGAACTCAGCAGCAAAACCAAGCTTGCGCTGGCGACCACAGAGCAAGGGGAACTGGGCAAGCTGACGCTACAAGGGGGGCTCGATATCCATACCCTCAAGGTGGTCGATCGGGCCGATAACCAGAGACTGCTCGAGATCAACGACCTGAAGCTGACCGGCCTCGATTACGACGGCATCAGCCAGAAGATGAAGATCAAGGATGTGGCGCTGACCAAGCCCTTCGCCCGCATCGAGATCAACGAAAATGGCGTGACCAATATCCAGCAACTGCTGCTGACCGCCCCTGCGTCAGCCAAGGATAAAGCCGCGCCCCCCCAGAGCAAGAGCAACAAAGCGGCACCCGCGTTTCAATTCACCATCGACCAGCTGCGCACCGAACAGGGCAACCTCCGCTTTGCCGACCGCAGCCTGAGCCAGGATTTCGTGGCTGATATCGCTTCGCTGGGCGGCCAGAGCCGCCACATCAGCAACATCCCGGGCCAGCGCTCCGAACTCTCCTTCAATGGCAAGGTGGATCGCTATGCCCCGGTGACCATCCGCGGCGGTACCAACCTGCTGGTCGCCGATCCGGTGCTCGACATTGCGGTCGCCTTCAACAATCTGGAGTTGACCACCTTTACCCCTTACTCGGGCACCTATGCCGGTTACGCCATCGACAAGGGGCAGCTCTCGGTGAAGCTGCACTACAAGCTGGAAGGCAAACGGCTGGAAGGGGACAACGACATTACCATCAAGAAATTGCAACTGGGTGAGAAGATCAAGAGTGAGCAAGCAAAGGATCTGCCACTCGGTCTGGCCATCGCGCTGTTGAGTGATGCCAACGGCGTCATCCAGATGAACCTAAAGGTGAAGGGTAATCTTGACCAGCCCGACTTCAGCCTCGGTAATATCTTCTGGGATGTGCTTGGCAACACCCTGAGCAAGGCGATCACCTCCCCCTTCTCGTTGCTCGCCTCTCTGGCTGGCGGCAGTGAAGATCTCGATGAGATCACCTTTCTGCCGGGCGATCCAGATCTCACCCAGACCCAGCAAGAGAAGCTGACCAAGCTGGCGCAGGCTCTCAAAGATCGCCCCAAGCTCAGCATGAATATCCGTGGTAAGGTCAACTTCAATGAAGAGCGCCCCATCCTGCAGAGGCAAAAACTGGAGCGGTCCCTCGCCAAACTCACCGGCAATCAGGGCGATCTCGATCTGCTGGAGCAGGATAAGGATATGCAAGATGCCCTGGCACAGGCCTATGAAGATCGCTTCGGGGAAGATCTGGGAGATCTCGCCGACCGCCTGCATCTTGATGAAAAGAGCGCGGCGCTGCGGGCTCAGGCGGTTGCCCTGCTGCAGGAGCAACAGCTCATCACCGCCAAGTCCCTGCGCAATCTCGCCATGCGCCGGGCACAAAACACCAAGGAGTTTTTGGTGGATGCCCAGGGGATCACGCCAGAGCGGCTGTTTGTGCTGGACAGTCAGGTCAAGGAAGAGGACAAGGAGGCCAAAGTGGTACTGACACTGGATGAGTGAGCTTCTCCTCATCCGGTTCGCCTGCGCGTAATAAAAATACAACCCCTCAACTATTTTGACACCTTTTGCTCACGAAATCGGCTGACCTGCTGAACAATTGGGCGTCATTGCAAATAAATACGTAATTTTTTTACGGTTTAGTCCCTTCCCCCCCTTGCGGCAGTTTTACAAGCTGCCTAAAATCGCGCGTCTTTTTGTTAACCCCACCTCTATTTTTGGAGAACGCCACGTGAGCGAAAAATTGGCCAACCCTGCCCCCCTGGGTCTGATGGGTTTCGGTATGACCACCATTCTGCTGAACATCCATAACGCAGGTTTCTTCCCCATCAGTGCCATGATCCTGGCCATGGGCCTGTGCTATGGCGGCATTGCCCAGATCATCGCGGGCATCATGGAGTACAAGCGCGGCAACACCTTCGGTGTAACTGCCTTCACCTCCTATGGCCTGTTCTGGCTGAGCCTGGTTGTCCTGCTCATCATGCCGACCATGGGTCTGGCCGAAGCGACTCCGCACGCCTACATGGGCTGGTACCTGCTGATGTGGGGTGTGTTCACCCTGTTCATGCTGATCGGTACCGTCAACTACCCGCGCGTGAAGCAGTTCGTGTTCGCCTCCCTGACCGTGCTGTTCTTCCTGCTGGCCGCCCGTGACTTCACCGGCAGCACTCTGATCGGCACCATCGCCGGTTTCGAAGGCATCATCTGCGGCGCCAGCGCCATCTATCTGGCCATGGCTACCGTACTGAACGAGCAGTATGGCCGCACCATCCTGCCGATCGGCGATCACAAGAAAGCCACAGCAGTCCAGCTGAAAGCCGCTGCCTGATTGGCGCACGCTCAAGCTTGAAAAAAGGCACCCTCGGGTGCCTTTTTGCTATCTGCCATGTTGTTAATCCGGATTCACAACAGCATGCCCTCGCCATCCCCGGCCAACAGGCGGGTCGGCGGAAAACGGCGCGCCGGCTCCTGGCCAAACAGCAGTGTCAGTTGGCGGTAAACTTCGGGATAGACACTGCGCAGGCGCAACGGGTCGGTAAAAAAGTGCTCGCAGCAAACCGCGAAGAATTCGGCCGGATGCTCGGCCGCATAGGGGTCGATGGCGGGGGGCTCACCCTGTTCGAGTTGCTGGCAGAGCGCATCAAAAGCATGCTGGAACACCTGCTGCCACTCCTGCTGGCTCATCTGCACCGGCAGTGGCGGTGCACCATCCGCCTCACCACCCAGCATGTCTATCTTGTGGGCAAGCTCGTGGATCACCAGATTGAAGCCATCCCAGTCACCATCCAGCTGCAGCTCGCTCCAGGCCAATACCAATGGCCCCTGGGGCCAGGACTCACCGGCGTTCTCCTCTTCAACTTCGCTCACCAGCCCAAACTCATCCTGCACCTCTTGGCGCCGGGTCACGGGCTCGGGAATGATGATGATCTCGTGAAAACCGCGATACCAGTCAACGCCAAGATGCAGGATAGGCAGAGCCGCCTGCAGTGCCAGAATGGCTTGCTGGCGCTCGCTTAAGGTAACACCAAGCTGGGTCAGAGTTTTGCGCTTGAGTAGCTGACGGCCCAGACTTATCAGAGTTTGTTGCTCACTCTCGGTAAGCCCCTGCAAGATCGGCACAACAGTAAGCGCACGTAGCCACAGATCTTCCTCTTCTTCGCTCATTTTCACCGTGCCACGGCCACGAAACCAGTTGAACAATCCCAGCACGCTCACTCCTTCTCATTTTCTCTTTACAACAGTTTGACGAATCGTTTGGGCCGCTCCTGATATGCCTGCGCCAGATAGAAGCGGTGGGCATCTTCGCGCTTGAGGCTGCTGGAAAGCTCCAGCTGACTGCACCCGGCTTCGCGAGCCTGACGCTCGGCCTCACATAATAACGCAGCACCAATGCCCCCTCCCCTTGCACGATCATCGACGACCAGCGCCGAGATCAGGCCCCATGCAGGTGCAACATGCAGTGGTTGCAGCCAGTGCCATACCAGCACGCCGACCACTGTCTCAGCCTGCTCGGCCAGCAAGACGCGGGTGGCAGCATCCTGCCCCAACAGACGTTGCAGCAGCTCATCAACCTCTGCAGCATACCCTAGTTGGGTAAAGAGGTGGGCCATGGCAGTGGCATCCGACGGTAAAGGAGCGCGGATAACGAGTGGAGCAGGGAACATTTGCATGATTGGCCTTTTGTTTGCTTAGCGGGATCCTGGCTGCTCCGGCAGACGCAGATCAGCATGGTAGCGGGTATCTCTGGTCACAGAAAATAGCGCATGCCATTATCGCAACGCAGTTGTCAATTCACAAAATTGCAACAACGCAACATTTTTCGCTGGGAAGCGCCGGAACAACTCGATATGTTACAGCCCATGCATGGCGCACTATCGTGCCCTGCCGAACACTTCACCACAGCGCCAACCTGTTAACTCATTTGTTAACAATTGGCGTAACACAATGACAGCGAGCGAGACAGAGATCTCGCCGGAAGTACAACACAAAACAACAAAGGAGTTGTTGTAGATGAATGAGATCGTCAATGCTATCAACGGTGTGATCTGGAGCCCTGCGCTCATCTATCTGTGTCTGGGGGTAGGCCTCTACTTCTCAGTACGCAGCCGCTTTTTGCAACTGCGTCATATGGCCGAAATGGTCCGGCTGATGTTTGATGGCAAGAGCACGGATGCGGGGGTCTCCTCCTTCCAGGCGCTGGCCATGACCCTCGCCGGTCGCGTCGGCACCGGCAACATTGCCGGTGTTGCCACCGCCATTACCTTCGGTGGCCCGGGCGCCATGTTCTGGATGTGGATGGTAGCCTTCCTCGGCTCCAGCTCCGCCTTCGTGGAGTCCACCCTTGGTCAGGTCTACAAGGAGAAGATCAACGGCGAATACCGCGGCGGGCCGGCCTTCTACATCGAGAAAGGGCTTGGCATGAAGTGGTATGCCTGGACGTTTGCCATCGCCACCATCTTCGCATGCGGTGTACTGCTGCCGGGCGTGCAAGCCAACTCCATCGGCGCCAGCCTGCAGACGGCGTTTGATATCGATCCGAACGTGACCGCGGCCGGTCTGGCACTGTTGCTCGGCTTCATCATTTTCGGTGGTGTCAAGCGTATCGCCAACTTTGCCAGTACCGTGGTGCCCTTTATGGCGCTGGGCTACATCATCGTGGCCTGCGTCATCATCGCCCTCAATATCTCTGCCCTGCCGGGCGTGCTGTTGCTGATCTGGAAAAGCGCCTTCGGTTTTGATGCCGGCTTTGGCGCCATTCTGGGTCTGGCCATCATGTGGGGGGTCAAGCGCGGGGTCTACTCCAACGAAGCGGGTCAGGGGACCGGGCCGCATGCCTCCTCTGCTGCCGCAGTAAGCCACCCGGCCAAGCAGGGTCTGGTACAGGCGTTCTCCGTCTACATCGACACCCTGTTCGTCTGCTCCGCCACCGGCTTTATGCTGCTGATCTCCGGCCTCTATAACGTGCAAGGGCCGGACGGTACTGCCCTCTATACGGGTATTGCGGGTGTGGCGGCAGGCCCGGGCTATGTGCAGACCGCCATGGAGAGCATGATGCCGGGCTTTGGCAGCATGTTCGTGGCCATCGCGCTGTTCTTCTTCGCGTTCACCACCATCGTCGCCTACTACTACATCGCCGAGACCAACATCGCCTACATCAACCGTAAGGTGAACCGTCCCTGGCTGACTTTTGTGCTCAAGCTGACCCTGATGGCCTCTACCGTCTACGGTACCGTCAAGACCGCCGAGCTAGCCTGGGGCATGGGTGATATCGGGGTAGGTCTGATGGCCTGGCTCAACATCATCGCCATCCTGCTGCTGCAAAAGACCGCCTTCGCTTGTCTGCGCGACTATGAAGCACAGCAGGCCAAAGGGCTGGATCCGGTGTTCCACCCGGAGAAACTCGGTATCAAAAACGCCGACTACTGGGCTGGCCATCGCTCCGAAGACAACCTGGAGCAGGAGAAATCTGGTCACCCCTTCGAGCCGGATCTGGATCGCAAGATCTCCTGATGCAAGCAACTAAAACGCGTATAAAAAATGGCAGCCTAGGCTGCTATTTTTATTTCTTTAATTTCAATTAGTTGCATTTAAATCAAGGAGTGAGTGCCACACGAGAGGACACTTTGGGACGTGAAAAGACACCAAAATTGGCAAAATGTGGACACTTTTTTCTGCACATTCTCGGGGAAGCTCAAGCTGGTTGAAGATGGTTTTCCAACGGGTTAAAGCGAACCGCGTCATTGAGATAATCCGGTGCAAAGTGGGCATAAGTCATCGTCTGATGAATGTTCTGATGCCCCAGAATTTTTTGCAGCGCCAGGATATTGCCACCCGCCATCATGAAGTGAGAAGCGAACGTATGGCGCAGCACATGAACCGCCTGCCCTGCTGGCAAATCAGGGGCCACTTGCTTGATCACGTCACGCACAAGCAGATAGTCAACGTCGTGAAATAGCAGGCCGCGGTGAATACCTTGGGTGATCTCCTTTGCCAGGGCGGCCGAGATGGGTACTGTCCGGTTCTTGCCGTTCTTGGTGTTGATGTAAGTCACCCGACTGGCAATCACATCATCACGCCGCAGCCCTGTCGCCTCGCTCCAGCGGGCTCCGGTGGCCAAGCACAATTTGACCACTTTCAGGTTATCACCTGTCAGCGCGGCTAGCAGGCGACCAATTTCCTCATGGGTCAGATACCCCATAGCACGGTCTACCTGTTTGACCTTTTTCAGTCCCTTGAGCGGATGTTCGTTGTGGTAGTGCCCCAATGCGATCAACACCGAAAAGACGCCGCTAAGCCTGTCCTGCTCCCAGTTGAGCGTACTGGGCTGGCAACCGGCTTGCAGACGTTGCGCCCGATACTCTGCAAACAACAGGCGGTTTATCTTCCGGGCCAGGGGATAGCCCAACGCCGCATCCAATTTGCGCAGTCGGGTAATGGCATTTACCCCCGACTTCAGGGTCTGGCCGTGGTAGCGCCACCAGAGCTCGATAAGCTCGGAGAGCGTCCGGTTATCTGCCGGGCGCTCCACCCACTCTTTGTTGTGTTCGGTGGCAATAACCCAACGCTCGAACTGATGGGCCTCGGACTTGGTCTTGAAACGCTTGCGGATCCGCTTGCCCTCCCTCCCCTGCGGGCGGATATCGACCAGTTAGCCCTCGGGAGTGGACTTTATGCTCATCGTCCTTCCTTAAACAAGTGCTGATATAGTAGAAAAATGGCTATTGGATTACTTATAATTTTCTGTAGCTTATACTTAT
>NZ_CAWNWX010000022.1:0-49396 GCF_963878195.1 Aeromonas sp. HMWF016 | reverse complement strand
TTGCTTGATTCAAATTGTTAAAGAGCGACGCAGCTTTTGCTGCTGCGGGAGTGGCATTCTACTCAACCGCCTTCTCGAGTCAAGCCTTATTTGCAAAGGCTTTTCGAGGTTACCGACCCGGTTGTTTGCGTTGCCGCTTGCCGTGTCGATGGAGGCGCATTATAGGGAGTGAATTCGTTCTGGCAACCCCTCTCCTGCAATAAAATTGCAAAAAACGGCACTTTTTTAGTTATTCATCTCCAGCCACAGCTTTTATACAAACTTATCCACAGAAACGGCCTTCCGGTTGTTAGAATGGCCGAAAACAAGGAGGCCAAGATGGACTTGCGACTGAGACCTTACAAAGGAAAACGCCCACAACTGGGCAAAAGGGTATATATAGACCCCTGCGCCACCCTGGTGGGCGATATCGAGCTGGGTGACGATGCCAGCATCTGGCCCATGGTGGCAGCACGGGGGGATGTGAACCATATCCGTATCGGTGCCCGCAGCAACATTCAGGACGGCACGGTACTGCACCTGACCCGCAAGAGCGCCAGCAATCCGACCGGCTATCCGCTGCTGATCGGTGAGGATGTCACGGTCGGTCACAAGGCGATGCTGCACGGCTGCACCATCGGCAACCGGGTATTGGTCGGTATGGGTGCCATTCTGCTTGATGGCGTCGTGGTCGAAGATGATGTGATGATCGGAGCCGGCAGTCTGGTGCCACCGGGCAAGCGACTTGAGTCGGGCTTTCTATATATAGGGAATCCCGTCAAACAGGCTCGCCCGCTCAAGCCGGCCGAGGTCGCCTTCCTCAAAACCTCGGCCGACAATTATGTGCTGCTCAAGGACGAGTATCTGCAAGAGACCTTATAGGGCAGGCAGAAACAGGAAGCCCGGCATGATGCCGGGCTTCGCTTCTTATATAGCTATATAGCCGTGCATAAAAGCAGGCTGGAAATCAGTGGGCCTGATCCCAGTTGTCGCCAGTGCCCGCCTCCACCACCAGCGGCACATCCAGTTCGGCTGCGGCAGACATCTTCTCCTTGATGATGGCGATGTACTCCTCCAGCTTCTCTTCGCGGATCTCGAACACCAGTTCATCGTGTACCTGCATCAGCATGCGGATCGACTCATCTTCGATTCCGCGGATCCAACCATCTACGTTGATCATGGCGCGCTTGATGATGTCGGCAGCCGTACCCTGCATGGGCGCGTTGATGGCGGCCCGTTCGGCTGCCTTGCGCAGACCGGCGTTGCGCGACTTGATATCCGGCAGATAGAGGCGACGGCCAAACAGGGTTTCGACATAACCCTGGGCTTCCGCCTGCTGACGGGTGCGCTCCATATACTCCAGTACGCCCGGATAGCGCTCGAAGTAGAGATCCATGTACTTCTGCGCCTCGGCACGGCCGATACCCAACTGCTTGGCCAGACCAAAGGCACTCATGCCGTAGATAAGGCCGAAGTTAATCGCCTTGGCGCTGCGGCGCATGTCGGTGGTGACCGCATCGAGCTCCACGCCAAATACCTCGGCGGCGGTCGCCTTGTGGATGTCCTTGCCCTCGGCAAAGGCGGTCAGCAGCCCCTTGTCACCGGAAAGGTGCGCCATGATGCGCAACTCGATCTGGGAGTAGTCTGCCGCCACCAGCTTGTAACCGGCGCACGGGATAAAGGCCTGACGGATCCGGCGCCCCTGTTCGTTGCGTACCGGGATGTTCTGCAGGTTGGGATCGGTGGAGGAGAGTCGACCGGTTGCCGCCACTGCCTGATGATAGGAGGTGTGTACCCGTCCGGTCTGCGGCTTGATCATCAGCGGCAGCTTGTCGGTGTAGGTGGACTTGAGCTTGGCCAACCCACGGTGCTCCATCAGGAGGCGCGGCAGCTCATAGGTCTCAGCCAGCTCGGCCAGCACCTCTTCCGCAGTGGATGGCGCACCCTTGGGGGTCTTTTTGATGATCGGCAGCCCCAGCTTGGTGAAGAGGATCTCCCCCAGCTGCTTGGGCGAGGAGAGGTTGAACTCCTGCCCGGCCAGCTCGTGGGCCTGTTTCTCCAGTCCCGCCAGACGCACTTCGATCTCCTGACTCTGCTGATGCAGCAGCTTGGGTTCGATAGTGGTACCGAGTCGCTCCATTCGCGCCAGAACCGGCAACAGGGGCAATTCGATCTCGCTGAATACTTTGGCGAGGCCCGGCTCGGTAGAGAGCTTGCCCCACAGCGCCTGATGCAGACGCAAGGTAATGTCAGCATCTTCCGCCGCATAGGGGGCCGCCTGCTCCAGCTCGATCTGGTTGAAGGTGAGCTGCTTGACCCCCTTGCCGGCGATGTCCTCGAACGAGATGGTCTCGGCGTTCAGATACTTGCGAGCCAGTGAATCCATGTCGTGACGGCTGGCAGTGGAGTTGAGCACATAGGACTCGAGCATGGTGTCGTAGGCGATACCCTGCAGCTCGATGCCGTGATTGAGCAGCACGTTGCGGTCGTACTTGAGGTTCTGCCCCACCTTGAGGCGGGCCGGATCTTCCAGCAGCGGCTTGAGCTTGCCGAGTACCACGGCCTCGGTCAGCTGCACCGGCGCCCCCAGATAGTCGTGGCCGAAGGGGACGTAGGCTGCCTTGCCCGGCTCGATGGCGAAAGATACGCCAACGACGCGAGCTTCCATATAGTCGAGACTGGTGGTCTCGGTATCGAAGGCAAACAGCGGCACGGTCTGCAGACGGGCCAGCCAGCCGTCGAATTCGGCCTCATCCAGAATGCAGCGGTAGTCGGTTTCGATGGCGGCTGCCGGGGCGGCACTTTCATCATCACCTTCGGCTCCGCTCTCATCAGCGCCGCCGGATTCCAACTCTTTAATCAGGTTGCGCAGCTCGTACTCGCGGTAGACCGCCAGCAGAGCCTCCTTGTCGATGGGGCCGAGCTGCAACTCTTCCAGGCTCTGCTCCAGCGCCACATCGGTCTTGATGGTCGCAAGCACATAGGAGAGGCGCACCTGCTCCTCCTGCTCGCGGAACTTGTCGGCGAACGCCTTGGAGCCACGGAAACCGAGTGCAGCCACCTTGTCGAGGTTGGCGGCGATCTCGTCGATGCTACCAATCCCCTGCAGCAGGGCCAGCGCGGTCTTTTCACCGACGCCGGTCATGCCGGGGATGTTGTCCACCTTGTCCCCCATTAGGGCCAGATAGTCGATGATGAGCTCGGGCGGTACACCAAACTTCTCGATCACCCCTTCCCGATCGGTCTTCACGTCTTTCATGGTGTCGATCAGGGTGACATGGTCGGAGACCAGCTGCGCCATGTCCTTGTCGCCGGTGCTGATCAGCACCGGCAGCTGCTTCTCGGTCGCCTGACGGGCCAGAGTACCGATCACGTCGTCGGCCTCCACTCCCTCCACCATCAGGAAGGGGAAACCCATCGCCTTGATCATCTGATGGATGGGGGCAACCTGGCTGCGCAGATCGTCCGGCATGCTGGCCCGGTTGGCCTTGTATTCGGGATAGATGTCGTCGCGGAAGGTCTTGCCCTTGGCATCGAACACCACGGCCACATGGCAGTCGGGATACTGCTTGCGCAGGCTGCGCATCATGTTGGCCATGACACGGACGGCGCCGCTCGGCAAACCGGTCGAGGTGCGCAGATCGGCCTGCTGGGAGGCAAAGAAGGCGCGGTAAAGATAAGAGGAGCCGTCGACCAGAATAAGGGGATTGCTAGGGGCCATGAAATCGTCCTGCCAGAGATAAACAGCCGCTAGGATGCCACAGGGGCCCCCTCACACCAAGGGGGGCAGAGACCCGGCAGAAAGAGCCACACAAGCCTCAAGTCTGTGGATAACTCTGTGTTCAAAAATGGGTGCGCGGAAAAACCACAGTGACAACGCTGTGTATAAAAAACAAAAAATACATATATAACAATATATTGAGATCATAAAAACTGATCACCAGACCATGAGAATGATCTCGATCAATGTGGAAAAAAATTTAAGGGAGTAGGTACGGCAGGATCCGAAACGAAACAATCCTAGCACAGCAAGATGACTTGACCAGCAGATGGCGAGCGATAACCATACAAAAGTACAACAATCCATCTTGGCTCACATTTTCAACAACAAGGAGTTTGCCATGAAAAAAGTGGCCGTGATTTTGAGTGGCTGCGGCGTCTTTGACGGGGCAGAAATTCATGAAGCCGTCATCAGCTTGCTGGCACTGGCACGTCAGGGTGCTGCCGTGCAGTGCTTCGCTCCGAACGTCACGCAGCTCCATGTGATCAACCACCTGACCGGTCAAGTGAGCGAGGGGGAGAGCCGCAACGTGCTGGTCGAAGCGGCGCGTATCTGCCGTGGCCAGATAAAGGATGTGGCCGAGCTGGATGCGGCCGATTATGACGCCCTGCTGGTACCCGGCGGCTTTGGCGCAGCCAAGAACCTGTGCGACTTCGCCACCAAGGGGGCGGAGTGCCAAATCCAGCCTGATGTGCTGAAGGCGTGCCAGAGCTTTGCCAATGCCAACAAACCGGCCGCCTATATCTGCATCGCTCCGGCCATGATCCCGCTCATCTACGGCGCCGGCACCCTGGCCACCATAGGCCATGACGAAGGCACCGCCAACGCCATCGAAGCGATGGGCGGCAGCCACCTCAACTGTCCGGTCAACGAGTTCGTGGTGGATCAGGAGCGCAAGGTGATCTCCACTCCTGCCTACATGCTGGCCAGCGATATCGTAGAAGCGGCAGACGGTATCGAGAAAACCGTCAAACAGCTGCTGGCACTCTGATTGCCCGGCCAACCAAAACAAACGGGCCGCTCATGGAGCGGCCCGTTTTCAATTCTCGCGGATAGCGACCGATCAGATGCTTTCGCCCATCTGATCCATCTTGCCCAGCAGGGCACGCAGACGCTCCTGCCATGCAGCGTGCTCGTTGCGCAGCTGATGGTTCTCGTCTTGCAGCTTGGTGTTCTGCTCTTTCAGATCGTCCAGCTCCATCTTCAGCAGGGAGATGTTGTCGACGGCGGATTGTACTTTGGATTCGAGTTGCTCAAGGACTTCTAGTGACATATGCATACCTGTTTGTTCAATTGCGATGCCCCACAGAGGGCGATTCAAGCGCGTGGAGCCAGCATACCCCGAGCCTATCGGCACAAACAAGCCAGTGCGCTGCAAAATGCCTCTTCCACAGAGGTATTGTCTAAATATGCGTCTATTTTTCTCGCATCCTGCGCAGCTCACCGGTGAAGAGCGATATAGCCCCCCATCAGCAGGCAGCCAACCCCGTACATCAGCAGGCCATAGAGCAGGTTGCCACGCAAGATGGCGGCAGCACTCAGGTTGTAACGGGAGGCCAGCGCCAGATTGGATCCGGAGAGCGGGCTGGTGCCCGTGGCAATCCCCCACCCCAGCAGAAAACACATGCCGAGCAGGCTGGGATCCGGTGACAGAGGCCAGAGCAGCGGCGCCAGTCCGGAGATACTGATGAGCGGGTGAACTCCGACGATGGCGACCAGCAGGATCAGCAAGAGTGCGAGAGATGCCTCCAACCAGCCGAAGTGGTTGAACAGCGGCAAACCGTGCCCGCTGCCGAGATCGATGACCGACACGGCGCTGTTGATGCCGGCTGCCAGCAGGCCAGCCCCCAGAAACAGCACCAGTTGACCACCGATGGCAGGAAAACGCTCCACCACCTGCCGTTTGAGCGCGGCCTTGCGGCCGGTATGCGGCATAAACAGCAGCGCCAGCAAGGGTGCCACCAGCGCAATAACTGCCATGATGCCGAGATCTGGCCAGATCTGCTTGATGAGCAACACCAGCCCGGCCAGGGTGATCGGCAGTCCCAGGGTCTGCAGCCGCAGCGGATAGCCGGCAAAATCCGCCACCCCGATCCGCTCCACCTGCCAGGCCGTTATCGTCATTGCCAGCAGGGTCGCCACCACGCCAAACGGCAAGATGTTCGACAGCTTGAGACCCGGTGCGTAAGTGAGTGCCACCGCCATGGCGACAAAGAAGGGGGACCAGAAGGCGGCGACGCAGAAGATGCGGCTCAGCACCAGCACCTGACGTCGCTCAAGGGTACCGTTACGTTCCAGCCGATCGCCGATGATAAAAAGCACCGAGAGGTTGATGACGGCCCCCAGCAGATTGAGGCTGGCCATGGTGCTCCACAGCCCCTTGCGCCCTTTCCACGAAGTGGTACCCGTCAAGAGACCCGAGGTAGCGAGATTGAGGGTGCTCACCGCAGCAAACATGGTGAGCATATTGATATTGGGCAGCAGCCAGGCATCTGCACTGAAGCTGGCACCCCGCCACCAGGAGAAGAGCAACAGCACAAACGCAGCACCATAAAGTGCCAGCGCCTGCCGTCTGGCGGCACCGGCCAGCCAGGGCCAGGTGAGCAGGGAAGCGCCCCAGGCAGCAATGGCCGCCGGCCAGGGAGAGAACCCCAGATAGAGATGCAGCAGGTTGAGCAGCCACATCCCCAGGATCAGATAACCCGACCAGCGTTTGGCCATCGACTACTCCGGCCGGGAGATCAGAGGCACTGATCCATATCCAGTGAAGGCTTGTCGCACTCCGGACGGCCGACGATCTTGGCTGGTACGCCAGCGACTGTGGTATGGGGTGGCACCGGGTTGATCACCACACTGCCGGCACCAATTTTGGCCCCCATGCCCACTTCGATATTGCCGAGCACCTTGGCGCCCGCCCCTATCATCACCCCTTCGCGGATCTTGGGATGGCGATCGCCACTCTCTTTGCCGGTACCGCCCAGCGTCACACTCTGCAGGATGGAGACGTCATCTTCAATGACCGCCGTCTCGCCCACCACTATGCCGGTGGCGTGGTCAAACATAATCCCCTTGCCGATGCGGGCTGCCGGATGCACATCGACCCCGAATACCACAGAGATCTGGTTCTGCAGGTAGAGCGCCAGCGAGCGGCGCCCCTGACGCCACAGCCAGTTGGCGACCCGATAGCCCTGCAGGGCATGGAACCCCTTGAGGTAGAGCAGCGGAGTGGAGAAGAGGTCAACCGCCGGATCGCGATCCTGTACGGCACAGATGTCGGCGGCAACCACGGTCAGCAGCTCCGGCTCGCTGCGCAGCGCCAGCTCGATCACCTCGCGCAGGGCGATGGCGGGCATGGTGGCGCTGTCGAGCTTGTTGGCCAGCTGGAAGCTGAGGGCCGAGCGCAAATTCTTGTGATTGAGAATGGTGGAGTGGAAGAAGCTGGCCAGCATCGGCTCCTGGGCCGCCATGCACTGTGCTTCTTGCTGAATTTTCTGCCAGGTTTTGGCAACCAGATCATCCATGTTGCAGCCTACTGTTGTTCAGGGTGAGGGCTTTGTTGTTCTTTTGTCAGCACCGAGATGGGGTCCATGTGGATAATGACATCCATTCGCTCAAAAGCCTGGCGCACGGCCAGCTCGGCTTCATCGGCGATTTGATGGGCCTTGACCAGAGGGATCTGGTCATCCAGCTCCAGGTGCAGCTGCACAAAGCGGGTTGGCCCCGACTGGCGGGTGCGCAGATCGTGGACGCCGTGAACCCCTTCGACGGCGCAGCAGAGGGCCATTATTCTCGCTTGTTCTTCGGCTGGCAACTGACGATCGAGCAGCGCCTGCACCGATTCGTAACCAATATGCAACGCCCCCCACAGCAGGAACAGACCGATCAGGATGGCAAACAGGCCGTCAGCCCAGTACCACCCCTGCCCTGCCAGCACCAGCGCCAGCAACACCCCGGCGTTGAGCAGCAGATCAGAGCGGTAGTGCAGCATGTCGGCCTTGATGGCGACGCTGTTGGTCTTGCGAATGACAACGCTCTGGAAACTGACCAGCAGCAAGGTCAGCACGATGGAGCCACCACTGACCCAGAGGCCCGCCTCCAGCCGCTGGATAGGCGCCTGATTGAGCAGGGAGGAGATACCATGCATCACCAGCAGCAGCGCCGAACCCGAGATAAAAGCCGACTGGATGAGTCCGGCCAGCGACTCCGCCTTGCCATGGCCAAAACGGTGCTCGTCATCGGCAGGGGCCAGCGCATAACGGATGGCCAGCAGGTTGATGATGGAGGCGCTCACATCCATGAAGGAGTCAGTCAGGGATGCCAGCAAGGTTGATGAATCTGTCATCAGCCAGGCGATCAGTTTGCCGATGATGAGCAGGGTGGCGGTCGTAACGGCCGCCATGCTGGCAAAGGTAACCCAACGGGAATATTGTTGATGGCTCAAAACCGGCTTTCCTCTGGCGATGAAAAACTTATTATACCCTGACCCCGGCGTCAGTTTGGCGCGAAAATCTGCGGAATAACACCCGATGAACAGAATACTCCTGGTCGACGACGATCTTGAATTGACCCAGTTGCTCACCGAAATTCTGACCCTGGAGGGATTTCAGGTCACGGTCGCCGAGGATGGTGAAGAGGGGCTGCAACGACTGGCAGAGCAGAGCTTCAATCTGGTGCTGCTCGATGTGATGATGCCCAAGCTCAACGGCTTCGCCATGCTGGCCAAGCTGCGCAAAACCCATGAAACACCGGTACTGATGCTGACCGCCCGTGGCGACAGCCAGGATCGGGTCAACGGTCTTGAGGCGGGGGCCGACGACTATCTGGCCAAGCCTTTCGATGATCGGGAGCTGCTGGCCAGGGTGCGTGCCATCCTGCGCCGCACCCAGAGCGCCCCGCCCCAGCGCGGCAACTCCTCCGACGAAGTCAGCTTTATGGACATAGTGCTGCAACCCGGCCTGCAGCAGGCCCGCTGCGGCGAGCAGCTGCTGGAGCTGACCGCCACCGAGTTCGGGCTGCTGGAGTGTCTGCTGCGCAACCCCGGCCAGATCGTCAGCAAAAGCCACCTCTCCGAGCAGGTGCTAGGCAAGAAGCTGGAACCCTTCGATCGCGCCATCGACATGCACCTGAGCAACCTGCGCAAGAAGCTGCCGGAGCGCGCCGATGGCCAACCCCGCTTCAAAACCGTACGGGGGCGCGGCTATCTGTGGCTAGAGCAAGAATAAAGGGGGGCACCTCCCTCAACGGGATCTCGACCCACATCTTCCTCTGGTTCTGGTTTATGTTGCTGGTGATCCTCGCGGCAGTGATCAGCCTGCCGACGCTCGATCCCCGCAACCAGATCCCGCTGCCCACCCACGAGGTGGCACGGATGCAGAACAATGTGCAGGCGCTGCTCAATGCCGCCGACCCGGATCAGGATTTCGATCTGGCCAAAGCGATGGACAACATCGCCATGTTGCCGGTGGACAATGTCTATATCCGCGACGAGAAGGGGCAGATCCAGTCCACCACTCATCCCCGCAAGTTCGTCGTGCGCTTCATGGTGGATGCCGATGACCCGGGTAAGCCCATGCTGCGCAACGAGCACCGCAAGGCGATCGCCGGCCCATTTCTGATGCAGCATCACGGCCACAGCTACCACGTCTATTTCGGGCTCAATGCCGAAAACCCCTACCTGTTCCTGTTTATTCAGGTGCTGGATCACCCTATCCGCATTCTCGGGGTAGCCATGCTGATCAGCACACCGCTCTGTCTGCTGCTCGCCTGGCGGTTGACCCGCCCGATCCTGCAATTGCAGAAATCGGTCTCCCAGCTGGCGGCCGGCAACCTTGAGGTGCAGATCCCCAACCTTGGCCGCCGCGACGAGATCGGCCAGCTGGCCGACCATGTCAGCCGCATGGTGGAAACGCTCAAGAGCATGATCCAGAAGCAGAAACAGCTGCTATCAGACATCTCTCACGAGCTACGCAGCCCCTTAACCCGGATGCAGCTGGCACAGGCGCTGATCCGCCGCAAGCAGGGTGACAGCGCCGAGCTGGCACGGATCGAATCGGAAATTGGGCGACTGGACAAGCTGATCGGTGATCTGCTCGACCTGTCGCGGGTGCAGCAGCATGTGGAGGCGCCCGTCGTGCAGCCACTGGCTGATCTGCTGGAGCCCATGCTCGAAGATGCGATGTTCGAGGCGAACCAGAGCGGTAAACAGCTCAGGCTGCCGCAACTGCCGACCGAGTCGATCCAGATGTGGCCTGAGCTGCTCTCCCGGGCGATCGAGAACCCGCTGCGCAACGCCCTCAAATACGCCCGCGAGTTCATCAAGGTAGAGTGGTATCGGGATGGCAAGGAGTGGGTGATGACCATTCGGGATGACGGGCCCGGCGTACCTGACGAGCAGCAGCCGCTGCTGTTCCAGCCCTTCTTCCGGGTCGATGATGCCCGCAATGCCAAGACCGGCGGAACCGGGCTGGGGCTGGCCATCGCGGCGGAGGCGATCCAGCGCCATGGCGGCACCATTGCCGCCAGCAACAACCATCCGACCGGCCTCACCGTCACCATCAAACTACCGGTCGCCTGACCCTTTTCATCGGCACGGGCGCTGGGTATGCTGGCGCCCCTTCTTGCCTTTACATCTCTTTGCAGGAGCTCGTCATGCTCGATATCGTCCTCTACCAGCCTGAAATTCCGCCCAATACCGGCAATATCATCCGGCTTTGCGCCAACACCGGATACCGGCTCCATCTGATCGAGCCGCTGGGATTTGAGTGGGATGACAAGCGGGTGAAGCGGGCGGGACTCGACTATCACGAGTTTGCCGAGGTGAAGCGCTGGCCGAGCTATGAAGCCTTTCTGGCAGCCGTGTCGCCCAAGCGGGTATTTGCCTGCACCACCAAGGGACGCACAGCGCACTCGGCCGTGCAGTTTGCCCTCGGCGACGCCCTGCTGTTCGGGCCGGAGAGCCGCGGCTTGCCCATCGAGATCATCGAGAGCCTGCCATTCGAGCAGCGGGTGCGCATCCCCATGCTGCCCCAGAGCCGCAGCATGAACCTCTCCAACGCGGTCTCGGTCTTTGTCTACGAGAGCTGGCGCCAGCTCGGTTATCCCGGCGCCATGTAAGCGCCACCGATGATCAGTGGCGGGCGTCGAGCAGGCGCCCGCTTCGCTCTAGTCGCCAACAGGTGACCCCCAGTGACAAGCCACGCCCCACCATCAGCGTCACCATCGCTGCCCACAGTGCCGCAACACCCCACGACTGACAGAGCCACCAGATCGGGAAGAAACCGCCAAATGCCGCCAGCAGCATGCTGTTGCGCATCTCCTTCGCCCGGGTCGCCCCGATAAAGACGCCATCCAGCAGGAAACACCAGACCGCCAGCAGCGGCATCACCACCAGCCAGGGCAGGTGGCGGGTTGCCTCCGCCACAACCGCCGGAATATCGGTGATATAGCCGACAAGGTGGCTACCGAAGAGGGCAAACACCAGGGTAAAACCGCTGGCAATGAGGGCCGCCCAGCCCAGATTGAGCAGGATGGCCTCCCGCAACCGGAGCCGATCCCGCAAGCCGATAGCCCGCCCGACCATCGCCTCGACGGCATAGGCGAAGCCATCGAGCCCGTAGGAGATGAGCATCAGGAAGTTGAGCAGCACCGCATTGGCTGCCACCGCCACGTCGCCCAGCCGGGCACCTTGCAGAGTCATAAAGGCAAAGCAGAGCTGTAGCGAGAGGGAGCGCAGGAAGATATCGCGATTGAGGCCGAGCAGCCGCACCATGGGGGCAAGCTGGCGCCAGCGCTGCCAGCCATCCTGCCACACCGTCGGCGCCAATTGCCGCAGCTGACGACATACCAACCAGATGCCGACTCCCAGCGCGCAGTAGTCCGCCAGCACCGAGGCCGCCGCCACGCCGCGCACCTGCCAGCCCAGCCCCAGCACAAAAAACGCATCGAGCGCCATGTTGACCAGATTGGTGAGGATCAGCATCACCATGGGGCTGCGGGCATCCTGCATCCCCAGCAGCCAGCCCATGATCACCAGATTGCAGAGCGCCGCCGGAGCGCTCCAGATCCGCACCGCCACATACTGACCGGCATAGAGCTGCACCTCGGGCGAGCCGCCGCTCAGGGCAATTAACCGGGGCAACAGGGGGAACAGCAGCAAAAGCAGGGCCAGCCCGAGGGCAACGGCCAGCCCTAGTCCACGCAGCAGGGTATCGAGCTGGGCCCGTCCGTCAGCAGCACCGTGTGCCTGCGCCGTCAGCCCGGTGGTGGACATCCGCAGGAAGCCGAGCAGCCAGAAGATGAGATTGATAAGGGTCGCCCCGACCGACACGCCCCCGAGAAACCAGGCCTGCCCGAGATGACCGATCACCCAGGTATCCACCAGCCCCAGCAGGGGGGTGGTGATATTGGAGAAGACCATCGGCAGGGCGAGGGCAAAGACGGCGCGGTGGCGAGAGGGATCTCGCCACCAAGGAGCAACTGGGTGCGTCACTCTCAGTGACCTGTCAGCTTCAGGATGCGGGAGAAGTCGGAGAGCATGCTATCCATCTGCACCAGCGGTACCTGGCCGCGCTCCACCTTGGGTCGGAATACCCCCTGCAACTTGCCCTTGGGATTGATGAGGACGATGGAAGCGGAGTGATCGATCAGGTAATCCTTCTCCCCCTCCTTGGCGATGGAGTAGACCAGCCCCAGATTGCGCACGAACGGGAACAGCTTGTCGTGGGGCGCCGTCGCAGCCTTGAACTCGGGGTTGAAGAAGGCGGTATAGGTTTTGAGACGGGCCGGATCATCGCGCTGGGGATCCGCCGATACAAAGACCACCTGAGTGGTCGGTGCCAGCTTCTTCAGCTGATCGTAGACGGAGCGTATATCGGCCAGCGTGGTGGGGCAGATATCGGGGCAGAAGGTGTAACCGACGAAGAGAAAGGTCCAGTGTCCCAGCAAGTTGGCCGGGGTGAATGGCTTGTTGTCGGCATCGATCAGCTCGAAGTTGTTGATATCCCGTCCAACCGGATAGTAGTCAGCATGCTCCGGCCATTTTGGCTGGGTGAGGTAGAAGGCAAGGATCAGGCAGCCTGTCAGCAGCAGAAACAGCAGGGGATAGCGAAGCTTCATCATAACAAGAGACCCTTTCGGTTCAGTACACACAGCATCGATAGCCAGACAGGTGGGGGATTGTACCCCAGCAGGACATGAACTGGAGACTCCTTGTACACTGCTCTGTCAGGAACAGACCGTTTGGTTCAATTAAGCAGCAACCGCAAAAACAAAAACCGGCTCTTGAGCGAGCCGGTTTTCTGGGTCTCTGGCGCCATCCATGCCCTTCACGGGCGGTTAATGCGCCTCTGCTGCAGCATTTTGCCGAGCGCTCTGGCACTGATAGGGATCACTGGTGCCAACCAGTTTTCCTGCGACTTGGCAACACCATGGCCGCGCTTGAACAACAGCACCAGCTGTACCACCTTCTCTTTCGGGCAACCCAGCCAGAGCGTCCAGTGCGACCCCTTGTGGTGCAGCCAGAGCCCGTAAAACCAAGTCAACCGGCTACCTCTGAAAAAACGGGTGATGGAGGATACCGGTGCCAGTTCCCTCACCTCTGCATCCCATGGAGATCTCGATGCCATAACCAGTCCTCCCTGACCGACAAGTTATGCTGTTGCGCCTGCCCGACTCTGCCGGCAGCACGGCGACTTGCCATACCACGAGTGACGCCCCATGGCTGAGGCGCCCCCTCTCCCTTCATATCCCGTGAAGGTGTGTTGCCCATGCTTGTTCTGACTTTGCCCCTATTACCCGCCACAGGCCGGCAACGCATGGCACGAAGTCTCTTTATTGGCGAGACCCTGATTTGAGCATATATCCGAAATGAATGATTGGCAGCCACTCCCTTCGTCGAACTCCTATCGAGTCTCTTCGTAATGGGCTAGCGGCAAGGGCAACAGGAAAAGCGCAAAAACAAAACGGCCTCCCGCAGGAGGCCGTCTCATGGCAAAGGGGAAATTACATCCAGTCGGCGTTGCGGATCACGCCGACGGCCAAACCCTCGATGGTAAGGTGCTGGCTGGAGAGATCCACCTCGATGGGGGAGAGCTCTTCGTTTTCCGGCAGCAGCCACACCTGGCTGCCCTTGCGCTGGAAGCGCTTGACGGTGACATCCTCATCGAGACGGGCTACAACCACCTGACCGTTGCGCACCTCCTGAGTCTTGTGCACCGCCAACAGGTCGCCATCCAGAATGCCGATGTTCTTCATGCTCATCCCCTGCACCCGCAGCAGAAAGTCTGCTCGCGGATGAAACAGGGCGGGATCCACCTGATAGTGGCTCTCGATATGCTCCTGCGCCAAGATAGGTTCGCCGGCAGCCACCTTGCCAATCAGGGGCAGGCCGCTCTCTTCCAGCACCTCTTCCTCCTCTTCGAGCAGCAGGCGGATGCCGCGGGACGTGCCCGGCATGATCTCGATGACCCCTTTTTTGGCCAGGGCCTTCAGATGTTCTTCAGCCGCATTGGCCGACTTGAAACCAAGCTTCTGGGCAATCTCGGCGCGAGTCGGCGGCATGCCGGTTTCGCTCATATTCGCCTTGATCAACTCCAGCACTTCGGCCTGGCGGGGAGTAAGGGGTTTCATAGAATGGGCACCTGTCTTTTTATACAGCACACTGGCAGTATATACAGTGCAGTGACCAAGGCAAGGCAGAGCTGACATTTGTCGCGACAAACCGCTCATTTATCGCTGTTTTGATCCTGCGCAGCTGACTCATCGTACCTCTCGGCGACAAGGGGCCACCGATTTGCTATGCTCACGCCGCATTTTTTTGGAGAGCAGACGCACATGTCCCTAGGACAGAAGATTTCCAGAGCCATCTTGCAATGGCCGGTCAGCGGCTTGGTCAATCACAAGAGCCTGCCGGAAAATCCCATCACTGAACTCAATCTGGATCCGGCCAGACCCATCGTCTACGCCCTGAAGACCAGTTCGATCACTGACCTGATGACCCTGCAGCAGTGCTGTGAGGATCTCGGTCTGCCCGGCCCCTTCACGCCGCTGGAACTTAACGGCCAGCTGCTGCCGCGCTATGTCTGTCTGGATCGTCCGCCTCCCCTGTTTGGCAAACGCAGCAAGCCGCTCCCCTTCCTGCAGGAGTTCCACCAGCTGCTGGATCTGCACAAGCAGGATCCCGAACTCGATATCCAGGTGGTGCCCGTCACCCTGTTCTGGGGCCGCGCTCCGGGTCGGGAAGGCGAAGAAGCCTCCGGCCTCAACATCATCAGCAGCCTGGCGCCGAACCGGCTGAAGAAAGCGCTCATCGTGATCCTCAAGGGTCGCGAAAATCTGGTGCGCTTCTCCCCGCCGCTCTCCCTGCGCTACATGGCGGACAAACATGGCACCGACGAAGCCATCGCCCACAAACTGGCGCGGGTGGCTCGTACCCATTTCAGCCGCCAGCAACTCGCTGCCACCGGCCCGAAACTGCCGAACCGCCACCTGCTGTTCAAACAGCTGCTCGACTCCGCGGTGATCCAGCAGGCGATTGAAGAGGAGGCCCAGCGCGAGGGAATCAGCCTCGAGAAGGCGCAAAAGCGTGCCCATGGCTACATGGACGAGATCGCCTCCAACTTCTCTTACCGGCTGATCCGCCTGGGCGAGAGCTTCCTCGGCTGGCTGTGGAACAAGCTCTACCGCGGTTTGTCGGTCAATGGCGCCGAGAAGGTACGCCAGTTGGCGCAGGAAGGGCACGAGATCGTCTACGTCCCCTGCCACCGCAGCCACATGGACTACCTGCTGCTCTCCTACGTCATCTACCACCAGGGGATGGTGCCGCCCCATATCGCGGCGGGCATCAACCTCAACTTCTGGCCGGCGGGCCCCATCTTCCGCCACGGTGGCGCCTTCTTCATTCGCCGCACCTTCAAGGGCAACCCGCTCTACAGCACGGTATTTCGTGAATACCTCAACCTGCTGTTCGCCAAGGGTTATTCGGTGGAGTTCTTCACCGAGGGTGGTCGCTCCCGTACCGGTCGCCTGCTGCCGCCCAAGACCGGCATGCTGGCGATGACCCTGCAGGCGATGATGCGCGGACTGGACAGACCGGTGACTCTGGTGCCGGTCTATCTGGGTTACGAGCACGTGATGGAGGTGAACACCTACCACAACGAGCTCAAGGGCAGCCGCAAGGAGAAGGAGAGCTTCCTGCAGGTGCTTGGCATCCTGCGCAAGCTGCGCAACTACGGCCGTGGCTTCGTCAACTTCGGCGAACCGCTGACCCTCAACAGCTACCTGAGCGAACATATTCCGGACTGGAAAAAACACATCGGGGAAGAGGAGCGTCCGGAGTGGATGGCGGGCACCGTCAACGATCTGGCCGAGCTGCTGATGACCCGCATCAACGGGGCTGCCGCAGTCAACGGCCTGACCCTGAGCGCGCTGGCGCTGCTGGCCGCCGAGCGCCACGCCCTGACCCGCGACGAGTTGCATGCCCAGCTCAACACCTATCTGGATCTGCTCAAGGCTGTGCCTTACAGCCCGCAGAGCACTATTCCGGATGAGGATGCCAAGACCCTGCTGGATCAGGCGATGGAGCTCAACAAGTTCGAGGTAAGCGAGGACAAGCTGGGGCAGATCATCAGTCTGGACCGCTATCAGGCGATCCTGCTGACCTACTACCGCAACAACATCCTCCACCTGTTCGCCATGCCCTCTCTGGTGGCGGCGTTGATCGAGCGGTGCGAGGGGATCTCCCGCAGCGAGATCATGGCCCGCTGCATCGACATCTATCCGCTGCTCAAGACCGAGCTGTTCCTGCGTTATGAAGAGGAAGAGCTGCCGGAGCTGGTCGATGCCCTGCTGGCAGAGCTGCAGCGTCAGCAGCTGATCGAGGCACGCGATGGCGGCTACTGGGTCAACCCGGCCAACCAGATGCGCCTGCTGCTGCTGGCGGAGAGCATTCAGGAGACCCTGCAGCGCTACGCCATCGTGCTGACCCGAGTGCTGGCCCAGCCCCATATCGAGGCGGAGCAGCTGGAAGCTGACGGCCTGATGATGGCAGAGCGCCTCGGCACCCTGCACGGCATCAACGCCCCCGAGTTCTTCGACCAGAAGCTGTTCAGCACCCTGATCCACACCCTGCGCAAAGAGGGTTACTTCTCCTCCGACTGCAAGCCGGATCTCGGCCGCTTCCAGGCACTGGCCGACAACATAGTGCCGCTGCTGAGCAACAAGATCCGCCGCACCATTCAGGCGGGCAACCAGCTCTGATCTGCAACGCAAACAAAGAAGGCCGCATGATGCGGCCTTCTTTTTTATCGGAATTTGTGCGGGAACAGGTCACGCCAGCAGGTAATCGAGCACCACGCCGATGAAGATCAGCGCCCCTACATAGTTGTTGTTGAGAAACGCCTTGAAGCAGGCTTCGCGCTCGCGCTCGCGGATCAGCCGCTGCTGGTAGACGAAGAGCACGCCAGCCCCCAGCAATCCCCAGTAATACCAGCCCCCCAGCGCCATCAGCTGGCCAACCACCAGCATGATAAGCAGGGTGCCCAATTGCAGCGCCCCGATGATCCGCTTGTCGTTACGGCCAAACAGGATGGCACTCGATTTGAGGCCGAGCTTGAGGTCATCGTCCCGATCCACCATGGCGTACTGGGTGTCGTAAGCCACGGTCCAGAGCAGGTTGGCCAAGAAGAGCAGCCAGGCGACGAGGGGCAGGGCGTTGGCCTGCGCCGCATAAGCCATGGGGATCGACCAGGAGAAGGCCAGCCCGAGCACAAACTGCGGGTTGGAGATCAGCCGCTTCATGAAGGGGTAGCAGACCGCCAGCAACAGAGCGATAAACGACAGGCTGATGGTGAGCGGGTTCATGGTCAGCACCAGGGCAAACGAGATGAGCGCCAGCACGAAGAAGAGCGCCAGCGCCTCGCGCGGATCGACCCTGCCGGTCGGCAGCGGACGCCCGGAGGTGCGTTTGACGTGGCCATCGAAGTCACGATCCGCATAGTCGTTGATGACGCAGCCCGCCGAGCGCATCAGAAAGACGCCCACGGCAAAGACGATAAGGTTCCAGAGGTTGGGGACACCACCTGCCGCCAGCCAGAGCGCCCAGAGGGTGGGCCACAACAGCAGCAGGGTACCGATGGGTTTGTCGATGCGAGCCAACTGCATGTAGGCCAGCCCTCGCTCCTTGGTCAACAGATTCACTCCAGCTCCTTGTTACAAACGAGAGAAGGCAGAAACAGCTCGTGCACCAGTAGTGGCCACGGCCCCAGAAACAGGCGGGAACGGCGCCCCCAGACAACAGCTGCCGGACAGCGGGGGTTGGCGGCGATCTCGAAGCGCGCCACTTGCAGATGATCGCGCCGTGCCGGCTCGTGGCCGAATATCCGCTCGCCGAGCGGCTGCTCGCCAAGATCGGCCAACCCGCTTCCCTCCAGCGCCACATCGGCAAACAGGGTCCAACCCAGAACCGCCGGCCCCCGATCGCCGTGCAGGATCACCTCGCGGCAGATCCCGGCCGGGGTGGGCGCATCCACCAGCCACTGCTCATCGGCAGTGAGAGCGACCTGATGATTGCCAAGCCACTCGACCGAGAAGTGGCTGTTGTGCTGGCGCAGCCGCCGGGTCATGGAGCCCGGCTCCAGCAACCAGGGGCGCAGCGAGGCAGGCAATTCGCAGCTTTCCGGAGCCAGCCAGCTACCCGAGAGCGTGAGGGGAACAGTCAACTCGGACTTCACAGCATCACCATCCAGAGATTTCCGTGTTCAGGTTAAAATCCGGTTTATTATCCGTAAATCAATCGCGAAATGTAAGAACATCCGTGCTTGACGGCCCCGATGGCAGCATCAAAAATGGGGTATCTCTTGCTGATGAGCCATCCATATGAAGCTATTCAAATTTCTGCTGGTGTTGTTGCTGAGCTGCGGTGCACTTCAGGTCTATGCCTCCGGAGGAGAGGAGCCGCCCGCAGAGGGAGAAGCGGCCGCCGCCCCCAAACCCGGCTTCTACTACCACCTGCTCGATCCGGACATCATTACCAACTACCTGAGCGATGGCAAAACCCTCGGCTACGTCCGGGTGACGGTAGAGTTGATGGCGGCCAACGAGGGCGACCTCAAGCTGCTGGAGCAGCATGATCCGCTGATCCGCGACGCCATCATCCGCCTGATGGGCAGCAAGAGTGCTGACCAGATCAAGTCCCTGGTCAGCCGCGAAGAGCTGCGCAAGGAGTGCGAAGCCAAGGCAAACGAGCTGCTGGTGAAAGAGACCGGCAAGAAAGCGGTGCGCGAGCTCATCTTCACCAAATTCCTCTACCAGTAACGTTTCATTCGCAAACCCGCCAGCAGGGATTCTCCCCGGCTGGCGGGTTTGTCGTTTATTCGAAATGAAAATTGATTACAATACGCCCGTCGAGTCGTAGAGGTAATCGTTATGGGCAGCAAAACCCTGTGTGAGTGGCGCCGCCACGAAATCCCCACTGATCTCAAAGCGCTGCGCAAGATAATCCGCAAACCCAAATTCGTCTGCGGCAAATGTGCCCGCAGCGCCAACGAGAAAGGCTACCTCTGCCAGCCGCTGCGGCTGAAAGAGGAGTAACGCTTCCCCATCAGGACGTTATTGATCCGTCCATCCCTGCCGTCCCTGTTCGAACAGCCGGCGGGCCTGCATGTCGTTCGGACAGACACCGCGATACTCGCCACCGGAACGACCGGCCAGATAGAGGTGTTCCGGACGGCAATACCAGGCCAGCCCTTTCTGGCGTCCCTGCTCCCACAGTTCGCTATCCACCTTCTTGCCACACTGGGCCTGATGGAACTCGACCCGATCGGCGGTGAACCCCAGCTTGCCATCGGCCTCCCCGACATCGCTCCACACCTTCTCGCAGGGATCGTTGTTGGAGGCGCAGCCACCCAGCAGGGCTGCCAGCAGTATGATGGTGAGTCGCATAGTCATCCTTGAGTGTCGTTTGAGCAGTTCATTCTTATCCAGCCACCCAGTGACCACAAGAGGCATGCACCAGCCCTGTGAGCGCCACAAAAAAATCAGGCGGGCACAATGCCCGCCTGTTCGTTCAATGCTGTGGTTCACTGGTCATCGAAAGGGTCATCATCCTGCCAGCTTTCGTCTTCCCACTGATCCAGCTCCTCTTCCCAGGATTCCGGCTCCCAATCATCGTCTGACGAGTCGTAATCCGGCTTGTGTCCACCCATCTTCACTCTCCTTGGATAGTTCACCCGCAATCCAATTTTATCCGGAAATGTCGGGCTCGCCAGTCGTCAGAGTTCAAAGTTTGACCAGGGTGCGCCCCGCGATTTGGCCAAGCGTGATGGCCTCGGCAGCCTCGACCACTTGCTCCAGCCCGATCTCGGTGACCGCCTGAGCAAAGAAGCTGGCAGGCAGATCCCGTGCCAGTCGCTGCCACGCCAGTTGACGACGTTCCAATGGGCACATCACCGAATCGACTCCCTGCAGCCGCACATTGCGCAGGATGAAAGGCATCACGCTGGTCGGCAGATCGAAGCCCCCTGCCAGCCCGCAGGCTGCCACGGCGCCGCCGTAGTTCATCTGGGCCAGCAGTTTGGCCAGTACCTGACTGCCGACGGTATCGATGGCACCGGCCCACAGCTGTTTCTCCAGCGGTTTGGCAGGCTCCAGCAGCTCGCTGCGTGGCACGATGCGGCTGGCACCGAGCGCAGTCAACATGGCACCCTGCTCTTCGGGGCGTCCGGTCAGCGCCGCCACCTGATAGCCAAGGGCCGCCAGCAGGGCAACCGAGGCGGAACCCACGCCACCAGCAGCGCCAGTTACCAGCACCTCGCCACTTTCCGGGGTAATACCCGCCTCTTCCAGCGCCAGCACGCAAAGCATGGCGGTAAGGCCAGCGGTGCCGATGCACATGGCCTGCCGCTCATCGAGCCCGGCGGGCAGCGGCACCAGCCAGTCGCCCTTGATCCGCGCCTGTTCGGCCATGCCGCCCCAGTGCCCTTCGCCCACGCCCCAACCGGTCAGCACCACCTTGTCTCCCGGCTGATAGCGGCTGTCGGCAGATTCGAGCACGGTACCGGCGAAGTCGATGCCGGGCACCAGCGGCCACTGACGCACTATCTTGCCCTTGCCGGTGATGGCCAGCCCATCCTTGTAGTTGATGGAGCTGTAGCTCACCGCTACCCGCACCTCTCCCTCCGGCAACTGGCTCTCGGTTAGTCGGGTCAGGGTCGGAATGGTCTTGCCGTCTTGGTTTTCCAGTAACAGAGCCTTGAACATGGTTGCCTCTTTGATGGGGATTGAAACGGAACGGTTAGCTGCTTTGGCGCTTTTGCAATTCGAACTCGAGGATCCGGGTCGTCTCTTGCACCTCGTCGCCAGCCAGCTTGTGCAGGATCATCTCGGCAGCCATGCTGCCCATTTTGCGATAGGGAACCTGAACCGATGTGAGGGCAGGATAACAACTCTTCGCCACATCGGAATCATCAAAACCGGCGATAGCCAGCTTGCCGGGCACGCTCAGGTGCCGTCGTTGGCACTCGAACAGCACACCGGCCGCCAGCTCGTCGTTGACGCAGATAACTGCATCGAGCTCTGGCCAACGCAGCAGAAACTCCCCCAGCATGGCAGCACCAGTGCTGAAGCTGGGCGCCTCCGAGGTATTGATCACCATATCGGGCGAGAGATAGTTCTCCAGCATCGCCTGCTGCCAGCCGCGCATGCGCTGCTGCAGCATCCACTGCTCCTGACGGGCACAGAGAAAACCGATATTGCGATAGCCCCGCTCGATGAGGTGACGGGTCAGGCGATAACCGGCCTCCTGATTGGAGCCGCCGACACAGAGATCCATGGGATGGGGCACCAAAGCCCCCACCTCCACCACCGGCAGACGACTGTTACGCAACAGCGCCTTGTCATCTGGCGACTCAAGGCAGCCCAGCACGATCACGGCGGCGGGGTTGTACTGCAGCAGATGCTCCAGCTGTTCGCTCTGCTGACGCAGATGCTGGGCGTCGCCCAGTACCAGCTGATAACCGGCCTTCATCAAGATGGGTTGCAACCCGGCCATCAGTTCAGCACTGGCGCGATCAAGCAGGCTCGGCACTATCACCAGAATCACATGGGAAGTACCCGACGCCAGCGCACCGGCGGCACGATTGGGGATATAGCCGAGCTCTTCCACCGCGGCGTCGATACGCTCGCGCATCTTGTCGGAGACCAGTTCGGGGGTGCGCAGGGCACGGGAGACCGTCATGGCCCCCACTCCGGCCAGCTGGGCCACATCGTTGAGGGTCACCCGACCCGTGCTACGGCGCTTTTTCGCTTCTGACATCCATCCCTTCCTCGGCTTGCGGCTGCTCACTTTAAGGCAAAAGGGCGCCACTGACTATTTGCTCAGGGCCGATTCTACTCTCTTTCCCCTACCGTAGGGGCAGGATGACTCCCGTTAATGGGTAAAGTGATAGCGCTATCACAGTTTCATGTTAGCGCTATCTGATAGCGCTAACTTTCGCGATCACCCTCACAGTTTCACCACCGCAAGATCGATAGATTGGCGCCATCTTAACTAGCCGGATCACCACCATGCTGACTCAACTGCTGACCGAGGATGTCATCCGCATCGAACCCGCAGCCCGCGACTGGCGCCACGCCATCGAGCTGGCGACGGCGCCCCTGCTGGCCAATGGCACCATCGAACCCTCCTACGTGGCGGCACTGTTTCGCTCTCATGAAGAGCTCGGCCCCTACTACGTACTGGGCCCCGGTCTGGCGATGCCCCACGCTCGCCCCGAGGACGGCGTCAACCGGCTGGGTCTGGGGCTGACCGTCATCAAGCAGGGGGTCAACTTCGACTCCGAGGGCAACGACCCGATCCGGCTGCTGATCACCCTGGCCGCCAGCGACAGCAACTCCCACGTGGAGACCATCGCCCAGCTGGCCGAGCTGTTTATGAATGAAGAGGACGTGGCGGCCATTATCGCGGCCGACACCAAAGACGACATCCTGCGCATTCTGGCGCGCTACTGATCTGCGCCATGGCGCACCTGACAAAGGAAGAGACGATGAAAATTCTGGTTGTATGCGGTCACGGTCTGGGCACCAGCCTGATGATGGAAATGAGCATCAAGAGCATCCTGAAAGAGCTGGCGGTCACTGCCGACGTGGATCACCGCGATCTGGCCTCCGCCGGTAGCGAAACCGCCGAGATGTTTGTCGCCACCCGCGACATCGCCGAGCAGCTGCAATCCATGGGCGTCAACGGCCGTCTGGTGGCCCTCGACAACATGGTCGACAAGGCCGCGATGAAAGAGAAGCTCGCCAGCGCCCTGCGCGAACTGGGCGCCCTCTAAGGATCCTCCATGCGGCCTGCGGGCCGCATCTTCCATTGCCAGGAGCTGACCATGGAATTTTTCAACTTTCTGATGTTTGACGTGCTGTCCGAGCCCGCCGTGCTGGTCGGCCTGATCGCCCAGAAGAAACCGGTGACCGAGTGCATCAAGGGCACGGTCAAGACCATCATGGGTTTCGTCATTCTGGGGGCCGGTGCCACCCTGGTGATCAACTCGCTGGGTGACTTTGCCGTCATCTTCCAGCACGCCTTCGGCATCAAGGGGGTCGTCCCCAACAACGAAGCCATCGTCTCCATCGCCCAGACCTCGTTTGGCAAGGAGATGGCGATGATCATGTTCTTCGCCATGCTGGTGAACATCCTGATCGCCCGTCTGAGTCCGTGGAAATTCATCTTCCTGACCGGTCACCACACCCTGTTTATGTCGATGATGGTGGCCGTAATCCTCTCTGCCGGTGGCATGAGCGGCGTGCCGCTGATCGCGGTGGGCAGTCTGGTGGTCGGTGTCGCCATGGTCTTCTTCCCGGCCATCGCCCACCCCTTCATGAAGCAGATCACCGGCTCAGATGACGTGGCGCTGGGCCACTTCTCCACCTGCTCCTACGTGCTCTCCGCCCTGATCGGCGCCAAGTTCGGCAACAAGGCCCACAGCTGCGAAGATGTGCAGGTACCCAAGAGCCTGCTGTTCCTGCGCGATACTCCGGTGGCCATCTCCTTCACCATGGGCATCATCTTCCTGGTGACCTCCGCCTTCGCCGGCCCCGAGTTTGTCTCCAGCGTCGCCAAGGGCAAGCACTGGTTCATGTTCTCCCTGATGCAGTCCATCACCTTCGCCGCCGGTGTCTACGTGATCCTGCAAGGTGTGCGGATGGTCATCGCCGAGATCGTACCGGCCTTCAAGGGGATCTCCGACAAGCTGGTGCCGAACGCCAAGCCGGCACTCGACTGCCCCATCGTCTTCCCCTACGCCCCCAACGCCGTGCTGATCGGCTTCCTGTCGAGCTTTGCCGCCGGTCTGGTGGGGATGGCACTGCTCTACGCCATGGGCCTGACCGTCATCATCCCGGGCGTGGTACCGCACTTCTTCGTCGGCGCCGCTGCCGGGGTATTCGGCAACGCCACCGGTGGTCGTCGTGGCGCCATTCTGGGTGCCTTCGCCAACGGCCTGCTGCTACTCACCATCCTGCCGGTGTTCCTGCTGCCGGTGCTGGGCGACCTCGGCTTCGCCAACACCACCTTCAGCGACTCCGACTTCGGTGTGGTCGGCATCCTGCTGGGGCTGATCGTTCGCTAATCACGGTCATCGCCAACAACGAAAACGGAGCGCATCGCGCTCCGTTTTTTTATGGCCTGGCTTTATGAAAGGGTGAAACTCAGTCGTTCTCCAGCGCAGTGAGGCAGTGAGAGAGGGTGCGGGCCAGCGCCCCCTGATTGCGCAACACCACGGCACGGGCCTGCTCGCCCATCTCGCGGCGGGCGGTCACGTCGGCAAACAGCTGGCTCACCTGCTCGCCCAGCTCGGCAGCATCGGCCACGATGGCGGCGCCCCCCTGAGCCACCAGCTGGCGGGTGATATCGCTGAAGTTGAAGTAGGCGGGCCCCGTCAGGCAAGGCTTGCCGAGGGCCGCCGGCTCCAGCAGGTTGTGACCGCCGATCTTCACCAGACTGCCGCCGACGAAAGCCACATCGGCCGCCGCCAGCATCAGCGGCAGCTCGCCCATGGTATCGCCAAGATAGACCTTATCCTGTGCCCCAACCGCAGCATGACTGGTGCGCCGCACGCAGCCATAAGGAGCGCACAGCTCGGCCACCCGATCGAACCGCTCGGGGTGGCGCGGTACCAGAATAAGCAGCGCGTCGGGATGGCGTTTGAGCAGCAGATCGAAAGCGGCCAGCACCTGCTCATCCTCACCCTGATGGGTGCTGGCGGCGATCCAGACAGGCCGCTCGGCGCCCAACAGCTGACGCAGGGCACGCCCTTTGCTCTGCACCTCGTCACCAAACTGGATATCGAACTTGATAGAGCCGGTCACCGCCAGCCGCGAACGATCGATGCCGAGGCGGGCGAAGCGGTCGGCGTCATCCTGATGCTGGCAGAGCAGATGGGTCAGCGGTCGGCTCAGGGCGTCGAAGGCGCCGTGGAAGCGGGCATAACGCTGGCAGGATCGCTCGGAGAGGCGGGCATTGATGATGGTCACCGGCAGATGGCGCGCCTCGCAGGCGGCCAGCCAGTTCGGCCACAACTCGGTCTCCATCACCCAGAGCGCGCGCGGCTTGAAGGTATCGAGAAAGGCGGCAATGGCCCAGGGGTAGTCGAGCGGCGCGTAGCGATGCACCACCAGCTCCCCCAGCTTGGCAGCCTGATCGGCGCCGGTGCGGGTAGTGGTGGTGAGCAGGATCGGCAGATCGGGCCGCTCCGCCTTGAGGGCGCGAATGAGCGGCGTGATGGCCAGCGTCTCCCCCACGCTCACCGCATGGATCCACAGTGGCGCATCCTGTCCGGTGGCGGGCAGCCGCCCGAGATGCTCGGCCCAGCGCTCGCCAAAGCCGGGCTTGCCCCGCTTCGGCTTGTAGAGGGCCAGCAGCGCCAGCGGCAATCCCAGATGGATCAGCAGGTTGTAGAGCAGACGGTAGGGCATCTTACTGACTCTGCTCCAGCTTCTTGCAGGCATCGACCACCTGCTCCGGCGCCAGATCGATCAGGCACTTGAGATGGCCGAACTTGCAGGTGCGCTTGAAGCAGGGGCGGCACTCGATGTCGGTGTGAACGATCTCGACCCGATCCGCCAGCGGCGGGGTATAGAGCGGCGAAGTGGAGCCATAGACGCCCACCAGCGGCCGGTTGAGGGCGGCGGCGATGTGCATCAGACCGGAGTCATTGGAGATGACCCGGCTGGCCAGCGCCATCAGATCGATCGCTTCGTGCAGGCTGGTCTTGCCCGCCAGCACGTGGCAGTTGGGGCGGGTCAGCAGGTTGACCCGATCCCGGATGGTATTGGCCACCGGCACATCCTTGTTGGAGCCGAAGATCCACACCTGCCACCCCTCGTCCAGATGCTGCTGTGCCACCACGGCGTAGTGTCCCTCCGGCCAGCGCTTGGCCGGGCCAAACTCGGCACCGGGGCAGAGCACCAGCACCGGGCGGGCGCGATCCAGCCCCAGTCGCTCCAGCGCCTTGCTCTGGTTGACCAGATCGACGTGCAGAGAGGGGTGGGGAATGGTCGGAATATCGGCCCGGCTCTTCATCTGCGCCTTGGGATAAGCGAGCGCCAGATAGCCCTCCACCATCAGCGGGAAGGCGGACTTGTTGCTGCGCAGATCGTTGAGCAGGCCGAAGCGGTGCTCCCCCTTCCAGCCGGTACGCACCGGAATGCGGGCAAACCAGGGGATCAGCGCCGACTTCATGGAGTTGGGCTGGACGATGGCCTGATCGTACTTCTCGGCTGCCAGCTGCTTGCCGAGGCGGCGGCGCGCCACCAGCTTGAAGTCACCGTGGCCAAGGGGCATGGTGATCGCCTTGTCCACCTCCGGCATCCGCTCCAGCAGGGCACAGCACCAGGCGGGGGCCATCACGTGCAGTTCGCTCTCGGGATGGTTGGCCTTGATCGCCTTGTAGAGACTCTGGGACATCACCATGTCGCCGACCCAGGAGGGGCCGATCACCAATATTTTCATTACGCGTCTTCTCTCGGGTCTGGCCCGGCGGTTAATCATCACTGGGCGAGATTATGCCCCAAGAATGGCTCGATAAATAACAGAAGATCCTTGGTAGTCGCCTCTGCTTTGCCTCGGCCGGGCGAGATTACGCGCCACAAGCAGCGGCCGGATAAATAACAGAAGCTCCTTGGTAATCGCCTCTGCTTTGCCGCGGCCGGGCGAGATTACGCGCCACAAGCAGCGGCCGGATAAATAACAGAAGATCCTTGGTAGTCGCCTCGGCCAGCCGCCACCCGGGTCATGCCCCGGCCACGCTTTTAGGCTAGAATGGGCGCCAATTCGAGCATGTCCCGCCAGACGGGCAACAACCGAGAGCCCCATTTCGTGAAAAAACCGACTCTGGCTGCCGTTCTGATCGTCAAGAATGAAGCCGACAACCTGCGCAAATGCCTCGCCTCCCTCGACGGACTGGTGGACGAGATCGTCATTCTGGACTCCGGCAGTCAGGACGAGACCCCGGCCATCGCCGCCGAATTTGGGGCCCGGTTCTTCGTCAACGCCAAGTGGCCGGGCTTTGGCAAACAGCGCCGACTGGCCCAGTCCCACGTACAGTCCGACTGGGTGCTGTGGCTGGATGCCGACGAGCGGCTCACCCCCGAGCTGAAAACAGCCATCGCCAACGTGATGGCCAATCCGGCCAGCGACACCATCTACTCGCTGCCGCGCCTCTCCTGGGTGTTTGGCCGCTTTATCCGCCACAGCGGCTGGTATCCGGATCGGGTGCTGCGCCTCTATCCCAAGGCGCTCACCAGCTACAACGAGGCGCTGGTGCACGAGAAGGTAGAAGTGCGGGCCAACATGAAGATCGTCAACCTCTACGGCGACCTGCACCACTTCACCTATCGGGATCTGGAGCACTATCTGGTCAAATCCGCCGGTTATGCCCGCGCCTGGGCCGATCAGCGCACCGCTCGCGGCAAGAAGGGCTCCCTCAGTCAGGGGCTGATCCACGCCGTCGGCTGCTTCATCAAGATGTACCTGCTCAAGGCAGGCTTCCTCGATGGCAAGCAGGGGTTGCTGCTGGCGATCCTCTCCGCCCACTCCACCTTCGTCAAATACGCCGACCTCTGGGTGCGCCAGCAGCCGCAGCAGCCGGAATAGCGCCGTCCCCCACCCCACCGCAGGTTCGTCAATTCGCCCCTTGTTCCGCTGGAACAAGGGGCGAATGGCATGGCGGCAGATCGGACGGAGCCCTTGCAGGGCGCGCAATGGTCATGACGGAGGGCGACAGGGGTTAACTCGATCGCTATAAGCTGAATTTATGGATTTTGGTTAAATGACCCAACTCTAGCTTATACCGGCAGGATCCGCGCCAGCGGGGTGCTGACAGGGCCGCAAAAGGGCTGCCGGGGCAATGTCCGATCTGCTGGTCTGTCAGCTGCGATCATCACCATACAAAACAGGGCCCCGCGGGGCCCTGTCTGCATTGCTGCATAGGTTACTTGCGCCAGAAGGGCGCCGCCCAGCGGGCCATCTCCGGCACCATGGCCTTGGGATCGAGCTGGCTCATATCCTCCGGGTGGTCGCTGTCCTCCGGCGGGCTGAAGGCAAGGTGACGCCCTTCGCTGTTGAGGGGCTTCCAGCGCAGCGGGGTGGCGGAGCGGCGCATCGGGAAGAAGCCGATGGTCGGCACGTCGAGCGCTCCGGCGATATGGAGCGGGCCGGTACTGCCGGCGATAAACAAAGCGGCGTTGGCCAGCACCTGACAGAACATCGGCAGACCGTCGCTGGAGCGGTAGATCCAGCCGTTGCCGCCGTGGGCCAGCAGCTCGGCCGCCAGCTGTTCGGCCATCTTCTCCTCGCCCGGGCCAGCGGTCAGCACGCACTGCAGCTCGGGGCAGGCCTGGTTCAGCTTGATGATGATGCGAGCATACTGCTCGATGGAGAGGTTGTTGGCCGAGCCACCGCTGCCGGCGTGTACCATCAGCCAGGGGCGGCTGGCATCGAGCTTGAGCTTGGCCGCCAGCTGCTCGCGCACCTGCTGCAGGCTCGCCTCATCGAAACTGAGGAAGGGAGTCTTGGGCTCCACCACGGCGACCTGATGATCGGTCAGGAAGCGACGGATCAGCTCCAGATTGTACTCGGACTCCGGCTTCAGGGAGCGGGAGCGGCGCTGCACCAGACGCTGGTTGTAGAGCACCTGCGCCAGCTTGGTCGCCGGCGCCAGCCGGTAAGGGATGTGTGCCTTCCACACCAGCATGGCGTTGCGGGAGTTGGAGAAGAGGCAGATGGACGCGTCGAACGCCGCCGCCTTGATCCGGGCTAGCAGTGCCCGCTGTTGCTCCTTGTCGGCTCGCACGCCCGGATCGATGATCACCTCGTCAATCCAGGGGCAAAGCCGGGCCAGCGGGGCCGTATAGGCCGGAACCAGGGCAGTCACATGACACTCCATGGAGCCTTTGAGCATGGCGAAGCTCGGCCACGCCAGCATGAAGTCACCAATCTTGTCATTGCGAACGACCAGAATACGTTTCATAAAAAATCCCTTTGCTCCCTGTCACCAATGCAGGGAGGCTTGATGCGCGATGGCGTATTCTTGCCTGATGCACTGCTATTCTCAAGCGACGACCTTATAATGCGACCAAATTTCCAGGTTGCAGGACCGCAAAGATGACTACCAGGGTAATTTATCCCGGGACATTTGATCCCGTTACCAATGGCCATGCCGACCTGATCGGCCGCGCCGCCAAGCTGTTTGACGAGGTGATCGTCGGCGTCGCCAACAGCCCGAGCAAGCGCCCGCTGTTCGATCTGGCGGAACGTGTCCAGCTTGTCCAGCAAGTGACCAGCACGCTGCCCAACGTCAAGGTGGTGGGTTTCTCCGGGCTGCTGGTCGATTTCGCCAAAGAGCATCAGGCCAATGTGCTGATCCGCGGTCTGCGCGCCGTCTCCGACTTCGAGTACGAGTTCCAGCTGGCCAACATGAACCGCCGCCTGATGCCGGAGCTGGAGAGCGTCTTCCTCACCCCGGCCGAGGAGAACTCCTTTATCTCCTCTACCCTGGTGAAAGAGGTGGCGCTGCACGGTGGCGACATCCGCCAGTTTGTCGACCCCGTGGTGGCACAGGCCATCGCCGCCAAACAGCAGCAGCGCTAATCCCTCCCCTGATTGGCAGAAACGAACAAGGGCTACCCGCGGGTAGCCCTTGTTGCATCAACGCACTGCATGCCTAGCGGCGAGCAAACTGCTCGCGGATCGTCAGCTCCAGCTGATCGAGCCACTCGTAACGGCGCCGGTACATTGCCCGCTTCTTGGAGGCGATCTCCTCCAGCGGCTTGCGCGGCTGCAGCTGCAGGGCGACAAAGTTGGCATCCACATCCTGCGCGCCGAACTCCTGCCACAGCTCGTCGTAATCGGCCTGCAGGTTGGCTTTCTGCTTGCTGCTATAACGCTTGGCCTGAAACACGTGAGCCCGTTTGCGCACCGCCAGCACCTCGCCGCTGCCCATCGCCAGCGCCAGCTGCTGCACCAGCTGCACCAACAGGGATTTGGGCCGCAGGCCCTGCCCCTCCTTGGTCAACTCGCGCACCTTATCCTGCGCGTTGGCCACTCCGGGCTCCGGCCCCTGCATGGAGCCGATAACCAGATGCAGCTGCTCGGCGCTGCCAGCCAGCGAGAAGGCACAGCTGTAGAGACGCAACCCCTCGCTATCGATGATGGAGAGCGCCAGCTCGGCCTCACGGCGGAAGGTGCCATCATGGCGTAGTACGATGCGGCAATCGCTCTGGGGATAGCGCCCCAGCTCGATCCCGCCCGCCAGATAGAGCGGCTCGACCAGCTGCGGATAGCAACTCAGCTGCAGCTGATAGTGGTTTTCCAGCATCTCGGCCCGCTCACGGGCACTGGCACTGGCGAAGCGATAGGGACGCATCGGCTTGTCGAGCAACTCGGGATAACGGGCCGGCAACGCCTTGAGCGGTTCGGCCTGAAACAGGGTGAAGACGCGGGTCAGCTGCTCGCGGTAAAGCAGGCTGCGCAGCACGAACTTGCCGCGATTGAAAGTCTGGCGCTCGCTTCCCTCCGGATAGAGGTAACAGGCCATAGATTTTGCGCAATAGCGCTCCAGCCGGGATAAATTTTCCCAGTCTATTGATTTAACAGTCATTTTTATTTCTCAAACCGCCTGAACGATCGAGATACTAGAGACAACTGTGCAAATCTTCAACAGCCGGGAAATACGCTGTTACAACTTTCCGCAAATTCGGCGAAAAAGTGCCCTTAACGCTGGCAATGAGAGCAAAATACCGTGGTTCTCTGGCCTATTTTCACTTCACTCAGCAGGGTGTGACAGTGGAAACAGGGCTGGCCGCCACGGCCGTAAACCTGCAACTGCTGCACGAAATAGCCCGGCTTGCCGTCGGCACTGGTGAAATCCTTGAGGGTGGTACCGCCCTGACGGATGGCCTCGGCCAGCACCCGCTTGATCTCGGCCACCAGCTTCTCCAGCCGCTCGCCACTGATATTGCCAGCCGCCCGCTTGGGGTGGATACCCGCCGCAAAGAGCGCCTCGTTGGCGTAGATGTTGCCGACCCCGACCACCACCTGATTGTCCATCAGGAACTGCTTGATGGCGGTGCTGCGCCCCTTGGCGCGCTCACGCAGGTAATCGCCATTGAAGGCATCGGTGAGCGGCTCCGGCCCCAGCTTGGCCAGCAGGGTATGCGCCTCGGCCGGATCGCGGGTCCAGAGCAGGGCGCCAAAGCGGCGCGGATCGTTGAGGCGCAGCAGCTTGCCATTCTCCAGCTCGATATCCACGTGGTCGTGCTTCTCGGCAGGGGTGCCGATATCCAGCACCCGCAGGCTGCCGGACATCCCAAGATGGAGGATGGCGGTGCCGAAATCGGTCTCCAGCAGCAGATACTTGGCGCGGCGGCGCACCCGATGGATCACCAGATCCACCAGCTCCTGAATTTCGCCGGGCACCGGCCAGCGCAGGCGGCCATCGCGCACCACCACTCGGGTGACCTTGATGCCGGTAAGCCAGGGAGAGATCCCCTGCCGGCTGACTTCTACTTCTGGCAATTCAGGCATTGATACCTCGCAAACAGAGTCGACTGGTGGACAATCAGGGGTCAGGACGCATCAGGTCGCGATACTGCTCGGCAGTGAGGGAGAGCCAGAGGCCGGAGGGGAGCTGAGCACCATACTGGCCACTGTTCTGATAGAGGGCGATCGCCAGCGGGTCATTTTGCCCGGCAATCCACACCCGAAGGGTGACGGGGGCGCCGCGTACCACTTCGCCGGGTGGCAGCAGCCAGCCCTGCCAGCGTGCGATATGGGCCGCCAGCTGATTGCTGTCGAGCCCCAGATCCGGCCCACTGCGCCAGCCATGGCCGATCCGCTCAATCTGCCAGCTTGGCCCCTGCCAGGTAAGCACCACCGCATCCTCCGGCAGCAGCGGACGCGCGCGCTTGGCGCTGTTCTCCTGCTGGGCCAGCTCCAGCCGGTGCAGCAGGGTGATCACGATCAGTACCACCACGATGATCACGTTGTTCCAGCCTTTGCGGCTCAGTTTGAACATGGCAAGCCTCCCTTTGAACCGGCAGTGTACTGAATTCAGCGCATAAAAAAACCCGGCACAAGGCCGGGTTTTTGGGAATGCAGCATCAAGTAATTACTTGATTTTGCCTTCCTTGTAGATCACATGCTGACGAACAACGGGATCAAACTTTTTGATTTCCATTTTTTCGGGCATGGTGCGCTTGTTTTTGGTAGTGGTATAGAAGTGACCAGTACCGGCGCTGGAGTTCAGGCGAATTTTCTCGCGAATACCTTTAGCCATGATCTAATTCCTTATACCTTAACACCGCTGGCGCGCAGTTCAGCCAGAACCACTTCAACGCCACGCTTGTCGATGATACGCATGCCTTTTGCGGATACGCGCAGGCTTACGAAGCGTTTTTCACTCTCAACCCAGAAACGGTGAGTGTGCAGGTTCGGCAGGAAACGACGCTTGGTAGCGTTGTTAGCGTGCGAACGGTTGTTACCAACTGCCGGGCGCTTGCCGGTTACTTGGCATACTCTAGACATGTCAGTCTCTCCAAATCTTACTTCATTGCTCGAGCAAATATCTGCCCCGCTGGCCTTCGATTGCGGGGCAAACAGAAGGCGGCATTTTATACAGCATCCGTGATCAAAGATCAACTAATACGGTGCCAGAGCACAGTTATAGCCAACCGAGCTCGGCAAAAGAAACCGTGATGCCATCACCGATCACCAAGTGATCCAGCACTCTGATATCGATCAGGGCCAAAGCGGCCGTGATCCGATCCGTGATCTGGCGGTCGGCCCTACTGGGCTCGGCGACGCCGGACGGGTGATTATGCGCCAGAATCACCGCGGCTGCATTATGTTTGAGCGCGATCTGCACGATTTCTCTTGGCCAGACACTTGCCGAATCGATTGTGCCGTAAAAAAGCTCAACAAATTGAATGACTCTGTGCTGATTGTCGAGCAACAGCAAGGCAAACACTTCGCGCGGCCGATCCCGCAGCTGGGCCTGCAGATAGTCGCGGGTCAGCTGGGGCGAGGTGAGGGCATCACCCCGTTGCAACTGCTGCGCCAGATGGCGCTTGGCCATCTCCAGCACCGCCTGCAACTGGGCATATTTGGCCGGGCCAAGGCCGTGGGCCTCGCAGAAATCGCGCTGATCCGCGCCCAGCAGATTGCGCAGCGATCCGAACTGATTCAACAGGTTACGGGAGAGATCGACCGCACTCAGGCCATTGACGCCGGTACGCAGGAAGATGGCAAGCAGCTCGGCATCGCTGAGCACCGTCGGCCCCTGTCGCAGCAGCTTCTCTCTGGGGCGTTCATCTTCCGGCCACTCCTTGATGCTCATTTGTCTCTCCTCTCTCCCTGTTGAGGAAAAACATAGCAAATATTTGCGTGTTCTCCGCCACAACCCCTTGATGCCAACCCCTGTCGTCATCCCCTGCCTGTGGTATCTTAGCCGACCAGTCAAAGTGAGCCGGATAGAGAAACAGCAGATGAGATTGGCCGATAAACGCATCCTGTTGGGTGTCAGCGGCGGGATCGCCGCCTACAAGAGTGCCGAACTGGTACGCCGTCTGAAAGATCAGGGTGCCGAGGTGCGGGTGGTGATGACCCGCTCCGCCAAGGAGTTCATCACGCCGCTGACCCTGCAGGCGGTCTCCGGCCATCCGGTGGCGGACAGCCTGCTGGATCCGGCTGCCGAAGCGGGCATGGGTCATATCGAGCTGGCCAAGTGGGCCGATCTGGTATTGATCGCCCCCGCCAGCGCCAACCTGATAGCCCGTATGGCGGCCGGCATGGCCGACGAACTGCTCACCACCCTCTGTCTGGCCACCCCGGTACCGGTCGCCCTGGCGCCCGCCATGAACCAGCAGATGTACCTCAACGCAGCCACCCAGGCCAACCTCAAGACCCTGGCCAGCCGCGGTGTCCTGCTGTGGGGGCCGGACTCCGGCAGCCAGGCCTGTGGCGATGTGGGCCCGGGCCGGATGCTGGATCCCCTCGAACTGGTGGAGCGCTGCTGCCAGCAGCTGGCCGCCGAGCCCTTGCTGGCGGGCGTCAAGCTACTGCTGACCGCCGGCCCAACCCGCGAGGCGCTCGATCCGGTGCGCTACATCAGCAACCACAGCTCCGGCAAGATGGGCTTTGCCATCGCCCGCGCCGCTCGTGAAGCGGGCGCCGAGGTGACCCTGGTGAGCGGCCCGGTAACGCTGGCCACGCCGGCAGGGGTCACCCGCGTCGATGTGGAGAGCGCGGAACAAATGCATCAGGCGGTGATGAGCCGGGTGGGCGAATGCGACCTCTTCATCGGTTGTGCCGCGGTTGCTGACTATCGCCCCGAGCAGGTCGCCAGCCAGAAGATCAAGAAGAGCGGTGACAACGACGTGATGGTGGTGAAGCTGGTGAAAAACCCCGACATCATCGCGGCCGTCGGCGCCCTTTCAGACAAACCCTTCACTGTCGGATTTGCCGCCGAAACCGTGGATGTGGAACAATACGCCCTCGATAAATTGCAGCGAAAGCGGTTGGACATGATCGCCGCCAACGATGTATCCCGCGAGGGGCAAGGCTTCAACGCCGATGACAACGCCCTGACCGTGTTCTGGCAAGGGGGCCAGGCGCCTCTGCCGTTGGCCGACAAGCTGACGCTGGCCCGTCATCTGGTTGCCCTGATTGCGTGTCACTATCGGCGCTAAGCGTCCCGAAAGAACAAGACTCACGGCGCCCCGCCTTGCCAAGAGGGGCGCCAACACAAGATCCAACTGAAAAAGCGATTCATGACAACACAAATTGAACTGAAGATTCTGGATGCCCGTATCGGTACCGAGTACCCGCTGCCCGCCTACGCTACTCCCGGCTCTGCCGGCATGGACCTGCGCGCTCTGCTGGATGCACCGCTGACTCTGGCTCCGGGCGATACCACTCTGGTACCGACCGGTCTGGCCATCCACATCCAGGATCCGGGTCTGTGTGCCACCATTCTGCCCCGCTCCGGTCTCGGCCATAAGCACGGCATCGTGCTGGGCAACCTGGTCGTTATACGTCATTAATGAAGCTGTCTCATTCGTTGCATAGTAGAGAATATTGTCCTTTCAATGGTTCACATGAATTTATAAGCCGCATGGATAGAATGTCTCAATAGTCTCATCATCTGGAGCTGAGCGATGGCTGAACTGTTTTACTTTGATAAGGGTGTCTTTGATCAGCTGCCCACAGTAGAAAGAGCCAAGTTCAAGACTCTTCTTAAGACAAATATGATTCCAAATGGTCGGCCCTTTTTTTTGGATGACAATGGCCTGCCAGACCAGATACTCGATGGTTTTTGTAAATACCTACTCTGTCCTCAACGTGCGAGTATTCAGACCTGGAAGACATACGCCAATCAGGTCTCCATCTTCATTCGGTTTATGACTGCCCAAGGAAAATCTTGGCAACAGGCAACAAAATGTGACTTAGACCTCTACTACACCATCCGAACCAGTGGTGAATACCAGAATCAACCTGCCCTAAAAGATCGCTCATGGAATGTGGCTAAAAGCGCCATTGTACACTTGTATGAATACGCCCGTGATAACGGGTTCATCGATAGCACTCCATTCAAATACCGACATTCGAAGGCTAAGTTCGGCGGGAAAAATGTAGAAACTGCTGATTTATCTGCTAAATACACTCCAGAACCAGTAAATTTTATCAGCATCACTAACTACCAACGCATCTGGCGCCCTCTTATAGCCAACGGCGAGAACTCTCAACGGAATCTGGCTTTAATTGATACCCTGATAGTATCAGGGTTACGTATTTCAGAGGCGCTAAACCTCGACGTTCATCAGCTCCCAGATCCAGATGACCAATGCTATGCCGGACTGAAGGCGGTGACGCTTAAAGTAGTTGGGAAGGGCAAAAAATGCCGCGATGTTCGGATTCCAAAAAGGATCGTTCGAGCAATCAGATTCTATTGTGATGAGGAAAGAGCAGAGATCCTCACTCGGGCAAAATCTGACCACACGCGCAAAAAGTCCCCGAAACAATCCAGCAAAATCTTTTTAGCACGAACAGGGCGCCCTCTCTCTAGCCGCACCGTGGAGAGTTTCTTTGCTGCTATATCCAGCAGAGCTGGTATACGACTAACCCCCCATGGCTGCCGCCATAGCTACGCTATCTATCAGCTGGATGCCATGATTAAACGCATGGCCCAAAATCTCAGGGAGCTCCGAGAGAACGGGTCCGATGCATATCGACAGATCTTGAGCGACCCACTCAGAGAGTTACAGAAACTGTTAGGGCACTCCCACATATCGACTACCTACATTTACCTCGACTTCCTAGAGGACTCTGAGGCTCTGGTTGATGAATCTTTGGGGAATTGGACTAAATGGGAAAACGAAAATTCCTAACCCGAAGGTTATCCCCCACTAAGAGCCGCTAACAAAACCAAGTTGGTTCGAACGATGCCAGTCCCCACATAGCAGGCATGACACGAAAAATCATCAGTAACCAGCTATGGAAATCCTTGCTGCCACTTATGCCACCCCGACAGCCTTCGCCACGGGGTGGCCGTCCACGCCTCGATGACTATGCCGTTCTCAACGGTATTCTGTTTGTCCTTACTACTGGGATCCCGTGGGAGGACTTGCCCCAGTCGCTGGGTTTTGGCAGCGGAATGACGTGCTGGCGTCGTCTACGCGATTGGCAAGCTCAAGGCATCTGGCAACGACTTCAGGTGACGCTGCTGACCCAACTACATCAAGCTGGCCACATCGACTGGAGTAGAGCTAGCCTCGATGGCGCGAGCGTAGCCAGCCCCCGGGGGGCCAGGAAACAGGACGTAACCCGACAGACAGAGGCAAGCTGGGCAGTAAACGACACCTAGTGGTAGAACGTCAGGGCATACCACTCGCAGTGCTTGTCTCAGGCGCCAATCGCCATGACTCGATAATGTTTGAGCCCTTGTTGGATGCACTTCCGGCGTTAGCAGGCAAGAGAGGGCGACCGCGATGTCGGCCTGACAAGCTACACGCAGACAAGGGGTATGATTTTCGCCGTTGCCGAGATTATCTGAGGCGACGGGGTATCAAGGTTCGTATTGCCCGGCGAGGCATCGATAGCAATGAGCGATTGGGATGTCATCGCTGGGTTGTAGAACGCACTCATGGTTGGTTGGCAGGCTTTGGGAAGCTACGAATTCGTTTCGAACGACCCATCTCGCCTTGTTGACACTGGCGTGTACCGTTATCTGCCTGCGCTTTGTTGAACGGTTTTGTTAGCGGCTCTAAAGTAGCGTAAACAAGACACCGGTTTGAGGCCGGTGTCGGTGATAGCTAGATCTGTACATGCATTGTTCAGCTGCGAATAGCCGGTCACTACATATGTTAGACATGCTGAAAAAATCCATTTTCATATCACAATATTAAGATGCCAGTCTAGACGGCTAGGGATTATGATAACCTCTTTTCATAATAGGAATAAATGCCCAATCAGATATCTTTCTGTAAGAGTCACATCTATCAGCGTAAACATAATAGTCTGAGTCTCCAGGCCACGAATACATACATATATCCGGGGCCGTTGATGACTTAATTATGTATGAACGGTCGCCTGGTGTGTTTTCTTTTATTTCCCACAATTGTTCCCCCTTGTCAAATGAACAATCATCTTGCGCTACTTGGTAACCAACCCCTAAGAACGAAAGACAAAGGCCTGTGTATTTATTTTTAAAAAAATATAAGTTTGATGAGTACGATGACTCGTGTACATCCCAAGCAGCTCTTTCCAACTCCTTGCTAGAAGATGAGTATTTATCTACATAATATGCAGAAAGTCCATATACATAAGAACCCACATTATTGTCATCTGAATAAACTAACGCACCAGTATTAACACTATAAACAGAATAATCGCCGGATACTAGCTTACTATTTCCTTCAGAGACGGGGATCGTACTTGTTATTGCCAACAAGAATAATGTGCCAACGTTCATTCATCACCTCTATATGCATTAGCTCGCTTTAATATATATAGCTACTATGGCTTTTTGTCCATTGTCCTGTGGCATTTCATCAAAACAAACGCTATAGCTCAATAAATATGCCTGCGTTATTAAGTCCTTAACTCTTTCATATTTTTCAGGTACGTATCTTTTAAATCTTCCAAGTGGTGCTTCTAAAGGATAATCTTTCTCCATAACAATATAAACATCTCCTTTATCTCCACCAGTGACAAGCCAATCCATTATTCCAAATTCTTCCGGAGAATTGCAGATATTTTTATCTTCGATAGCATAGGAATTGATGGAAATGAATAGCAATGCTGCCATACAGCATATTTTATTAAAGTTCATCTTTATCGCGACCTTTGATTTGAGTAACAACAGTTTTGTGATGTGGCTTTATTGTGAAGCATCTCAATGCTAACGGATCCACATCTTTATTAAATGTATCGTTTGACTTGTCACTTTCATAAGTTAGCTTGCTTTTAATATTTGCAACATTTTCCCTATTGTTTTTTACAATTTCATATTTACCATCTGAACGTCTACGCCAATTCGTTGGCGACATTTGCTTAATTCTTCTTGTTCGTGACATATCAGCTAATAGCACGACAATTCGTCTAAGATAGGGTAAGGTTACGTGTTCAGGAAGGCCACTTAACTCTAAATATGCTTCCATTTGGTTCCTTAAGTCCCTTAATATACGGTATCTTTCCGCCCCAATAATATAGACTGAATCTTCCTCAAAATTCTCCCCAGGATCATCAGCTCTTAGTGTAGGACCAATAAATAGATTCCCCGGTAACCAAGCAAAGTATTCAACCATATAATCATAACCATCTGGTCTGGAGACCGCATGTTCAGAGTTTGATATTTGACCTGCTGCAATCATATACGATAAATCTGCTGCTTGCTCAAGAGAACTCATAACTGCATCATTGCAAAGAACCCCCTGAGTACCTGCATATACCCCGATCAATATACCCATGTTTTTAAAAAAACCACCGATAATTCTTTGTCTCCTATTATTTTTAATAACTTCGTTATAAAAGTCTCTAATAAGATTATACGGTATTATATGATGCCTGGAGACAGGTACAGTAAAACTAGGCCCTATACCTGACTCAGTTAAGTCCTCATTGTAGTTGTTTAATATGGGATAAGGAACTGAGGGTCTTCCATTAGGAAGATTTATATTCCACTCGTTAGATATTGCAGAAAAACAACAAAAACATAAATAAAAACACAAGAATAATTTTCTTTTCATCATTAAAAATCCTTATTCATACTCATATATCGGCTCCTAGCTTAGGAGATAATGTCATTTTTAAGAAAAGCATGCATACGATGAAATATAAAGCAGTCTTGTAGATGATAATCGTTGCACCACATAAATAACTTTAGATAAGTACTATAGGGCCATCAACTTGTCAGAAACAGCTGTAAATATACTTTCAGGATTTATAATTCGAAACGAAAGATAGTCAAACCCTTACAGAATCCACATTAACTTAAAGGGATGAGTTATATTTTGTGATTTTATCTAGCCTGAACCAAGTAAATATAACACACGCTAGAAAAAATTAGCACATCCTTAATAAAGCTTCTATCATATGCTGACATTAATAAAGAGTATATGTAGCTTATAGGAGTAATAAGTACCATTTGTTCATATACTTAAAGTAATCTTGTGCATATTGATAGTAAGTATTTCAATGGCATTTTTGTCAGCTAAGGTTGAAATATCACCCAAGATCGTAGATCTCACCTGTAGATATCTTTCGCAGCATGCGGCGCATGATCTTGCCGGAACGGGTCTGGCAGCCCCTCTACCCAGTGGATCACATCCGGCGTGGCTATAGCGCCAATTCTCTCACGCACCCACTCCTTCACATCTTTATTCAGCTCGCGGCTCGGCTTTTCACCTGAATTCAGGGTGACATAGGCATAAATACCCCGACCGTTGATATCGTGCGGTACCCCTACTACCACTGCCGCTTCGGCGATCTTGGGATGGGCAACCAGCGCCGATTCGATTTCAGCGGTACCCATGCGATGGCCGGAGACGTTCAGTACATCATCCACCTGTCCGGTGATCCAGTAGTAGCCATCGGCATCGCGACGAGCACCGTCGCCAGTGAAATTGTTTCTGCTGCAATTTTTGTTGAACCCAGCATTTATAACATTGGCTCCTCACTCTACAGCTGGGGTTGAAGAAAGGCTTCCATGAAAAGTTCCTATAGCAGTTCTCATCGCATTAATTATGTAAACCTCACGCATAAAATTCCTCCACAATTTAATTTATATAAGATGCATAGTATTCTTTGATTAATTCAGACTGACCACGGGAACAGCCTATTGTGATTAATGCATCATCCAAACTCATATCTGCATGAGTGCGAAGAATCTCAATTGCTGGAAGCAGGTGCGAAATAGAAATGTATGTCCCTGAATTTAATCTTATCTTCATATGTCTACGAACCGTCCCTGAATTTAATCTTAGCTTCATATGTCGCATGGCATGTCTTCGATTATTTATCATCAAATCTGACCTTCTATTTATGTACACGACCTCATGATGCGTCTAATTTTAGACTGGGATGGCCGCTTTGAGGCCAGTGAAAAAGGCTGAAATAAACCACTCATTTAGGGGGCGATTTTTTCAGCACTGAAGGAAACTGAAAAAACCTGATTTAAGCCTGTTTTGTTACGTCATAAAACAGGCGTTGTTTCCCAAATCAACCATCAAGCCACAACTGCCCCAGCCCCAGGTGACCATTACACTCGGGGCTTTCTGACAGGTAGGCCAAGGGTATTCAGTTTATTTATGGCGCTTACATACGCCATGACTTCTCCTACTTGGCCGTTGTAGTTACGCAGACTGATTTTGCCCGTCATCAGCTGCTTGAACCGATACATCGCCGTCTTTGCCAGCGAGCGCTGGTGATAACCCGATATCTTCTTCCAGTGAACCAGCCCTTCCTTGCGCATCACCAGCACCGCCTCATTTCTCGGATGTCCCTTTTCCCATAACCCCGCGTTCTTGCGAGGTGGGATACAGGCTGTTGCCCCTTTGCGCGAGATAAGCTGATGGCTGGCTTTGCTGTCATAGGCGCCATCTGCATAAACACGTCCCAGCTTGCGCCGCAGTGGATTGAGCAGAGTCGGCAGCACCTCGGCATCATGGACATTGTCCAGCGAGACTTCCGCCGCCACGATATCGTGGCTCACCGGGTCTACCGCCAGATGCAACTTGCGCCAGACTCGCCGTTTCTCAGCACCGTGTTTTCTGACCTTCCACTCGCCTTCACCAAATACCTTCAGCCCAGTTGAGTCGATAACCAAGTCGGTAATGCGTCCCTTTGGGGGCTGTCGATAAGCGACCGTCACCGTGCGTGCCCGCTTGCTGACACAGCTATAGTCCGGTGCGCACAACGGCACATTCATCAACTCGAACAGGGAGTCGAGTAGTCCCTGAGTGGCCCGCAGAGTGAGGTTGAAAATCCCCTTGAGCATCAGAAAGGTGCAGATGGTCTGGTCGGTGTAGAGTTGGTTGCGGCCCCGCCGCCCATGATGGTCGTGGTGAAACCAGTTGTTCATGGCCTCGGTATCAACCCAGAAGGTGAGTGAACCACGATTAATCAAAGACTTGTTGTATTTAGGCCAGTTGGTGATGGGGTGAAGCGACGTGCCCATGATGCATACTTGAAGAGGATGGTGGTGATCAGATCACCAAGTCCTCAGTTAGTTCCATTCAAGCTGCATCGATTTGGGCAACAACGCCCATAAAACACCAACGAGCTTGATTTTAATTGCATTTCTATACTGAAATTTGGGGCGGCCAAACATCGAGCGACCACCTCAATACCCAGCTGGTCGTTGGTTGGTCTATGTCTGATAAGTCTGATGCAGATCTTGCAATCAAAGCACTTGAGGTACCCTGATTTTCACAGACAGTCCCGATTGTTACGATGAGACAATCGGGGGTATTGAATGAAATCGAGAGAACACTATTCACCAGAGTTTCGGGCAGAGGCGGTTCGACTGGTGTTGGAGCAAGGCCTTGGCCAAGCTGAAGCTGCCAGAAGGTTGGGTATTGCCAAAGGCACACTGAGCAACTGGGTGGTCGCAGCCAAAGGAGGAAAGGATACATCGGCCATTCCCGGAGCGCGTTCTGTCGCCGAACTGGAGGCTGAAGTGGCCCGGCTACGCAAAGCTCTCGCACAAGCCAACATGGAGCGCGACATCATAAAAAAGGCCGCCGCGTACTTTGCTCAGGAGTCACTGCCAAGTACGCGTGGATAGCCAACCAGCAGGACCTCTATCCCATTTCCGTTATCTGTCGTGTGCTGGAGGTCTCTCGTGCGGGCTTCTACCACTGGCGCCAGCGTCCACCGTCACAGCGCCAACAAGAAGATGAACGACTCAAGCTCGCCATTCGGGCTGCTCACAGCAAGACGCGCCAGACCTATGGCGCAGCGCGTTTACAAGCTGAGTTGGCCGCCGAAGGATTTTACGCCGGACGGGACCAGATTGGGCGATTGCGCCGTGAAATGGGGTTGTCTTGCAAACAAAAGTGCAAATTCAAGGCGACAACCCATTCTGCTCATTCCCTGCCTGTGGCGGAGAATCTCCTTGGTCAGGTCTTTGCGCCGACGAAGCCCAACGAAGTCTGGACCGGTGATATCACCTATATCGCCACCGACGAAGGCTGGCTTTATCTGGCTGGTCTCAAGGATGTGTTTACCTGTGAGATAGTGGGTTATGCGATGGGAGAGCGAATGACCACCGGGTTGGTCAGTCAGGCGCTGTTTCGGGCTGTGCAGCAGAAGAGGCCACCCGTTGGGCTTATTCATCACACAGACCGGGGCAGTCAGTACTGTGCCAAGGCTTATCGGGCTCTCCAGGTACAATTTGGCATGCAGGCCTCCATGTCACGCAAGGGGAACTGCTTCGACAATGCCCCGATAGAAAGCTTCTGGGGGTCTCTTAAAAATGAACTGGTTCACCACCATAGATTCAAGACGAGAGCGGAGGCCAAGGCAGCGATTCAGGAATACATAGAGATTTTTTACAACCGCCAGCGTCGGCATTCACGACTTGGCAATGTCAGCCCGGCGGAGTTTAACAAGAGGTATTGGAGAACTGCTCAGGCTGCTTGATCCGGGACTGTCCGATCTTGTCAGGACACCTCAGTATCCCGCCTCACAAGAACGCTGGACTCTGGAAAAAGGGGTGCCCAAGAAATGAGGCCGTGCTGGTGATGCGTAAGGAAGGGCTGGCGCATTGGAAGAAGATATCGGGGTATCACCGTCGCTCGCTGGCAGAGACGGCAATGTATCGGTTCAAGCAGTTGCTGGCAGGGAAAATCAGTCTGCGTAACTACAACGGCCAAGTGAGAGAAGTCATGGCGTATGTTAGCGCCATAAACAAGCTGAATTCTCTGGGCATGCCTGTCAGAAAGCCCCTAGTGTAGCGGTCACCCAGGGCTGGGGAGTCATGAGTTGCAGGCTGATTTGGGCAACAAAGCCGTTCGACAGTGTTGTATCCAAGATCGTGGCGGTCTGGAGGTGCTAACCTAGAATTTGCGAGTGAATTACCCCCATTAATAGTGCAGAATAAACAAAGATTAATTAAGCCATGCTAAGTATATAATTCCAAAAAATCACCAAAATAAAGTGTTATATATGTCTCGCTTTATGAATATAGACCTCAACAAATGATTGATTTAGATAGAAAAAATCAAATCCCCTTAGACTCCGACAATTATTAAAGTGTAAAATAATCAATAACTTACACCAATTGAAAGCAAAAACTTTCTTGGCTAGTCTACATTCCAGTTTAGGCTGACTTGGTGCAAGCAGACGTTATGTCCAGGGTAGAGTTCGAAAAAATCCCCCAAACAAACAACAATATCCGCAGCCTAGGCAGCCTAGTATTCGATAAACGTAACGAATTGGGCGACCGGGCACATCTAGATCTCACTAACATTTCCTCACACCAGGTATTAGCACGGGATTTTATTGCTGCACTCTATGAACACACCTCTCCCAGCCGGATAGCAAGTGACCTCACAATCTGGACCTATGTCCAAACCATTAAGGAGTTTTTGGAATACGTAGATCAAAAAAAACTACCTGAGCAATTCCGAATGATGGAAATCACGTATGAATTTTTATTGGAATACCGAGCACACATCAAATTAACCTCGAGTGGTTTTAAATCCAGCCATTCACGTCGGCATTTCGGTAACCTAATCAGGCTACTCGCGGCGGCACAGGCTATTGACCTCGCACGTTCAGATTTCTCCCCCCCTCGAAATTTCGCTTATAAATCCGATAGTGACCGGATACAGCCATATACAGCTGGTGAGGCCCTCGATCTGGAACACGCCTGCCGCAGCGATATACGAGCACTGCTGGCTCGGCTCGATACTGGGAGACAACTACTCACTACTGGTACTGATCCACGAGGGCATAATAATAGACGCGACCCGCAGACTGGTCGAATGTTGCGTCTCGACCCCAGTGAGCGACCATGGCTGCAACTGCCCAATATTTTGTGGTACATCGTCAATGTCATGAATGGGGAGTACCTAAAAAGATCAGCGCTACTTGCTGGCGGCCACAGCACATTTAATAATGTTATGATGGGATGTTATGATGTTCCATATAGAAAAAAAGACACATACTCTCTGCTATACCCCCTCACAACCGATCTAATACCATTTATAAATCTGCTAGCAAAAAAAACCGGCCGCAATGAAACATCAATTCTGAATCTGACTCGAGACTGTTTACAGGAATACGATGGGCGCTTTGTCCTCTGGTATGAGAAAAATCGTGGTGCTGCACGTAGATATAAGAAAATAATTGATAATGAAGGGCAATTCTCTCCTGTGGCGCTAATACAGGTGCTCTTACAAGTCACAGAACCACTAGTCAAATATGCCCCCTTGGCGGATCAAAAATATCTATTCCTAGGACTAACTGTAGAGGGACAGGGACGAGAACCAGTTAAAAAACTGGATCCTGGCTATATCAAGGCTCAGATGAACTGCGTTGGTGGTTGGTGTGACCAACATAAACTCGCAGATGAACATGATCAGCCGCTACGTGTATCGATGAGACGCTGGCGTGTAACATATCTCACCAACCGCTATAAAAGATATGGACAACTGAGCAAAGTCACTAGGGATGCAGCACATACGCTAGCTACTACGACCGTCGATTATATTGCGAATGATTCAACCAAGCATATCCATGAGCAGGCTATCAGAGATGCGCTTAATGAAGTAAGACATCTGGCTCGTCCTCAGATCGTGCCAGATGACAATCCTGAAAAAATCGCGGTAGTTTTAGATACGGATATAACTACCGCTGGGAAAATTACCAGAGGTGAACAGGATGTATTATTTGCATCCTGCTTGGATTTTTACAATCGGCCTGGTGGTCAACCGAATATGCCATGTGATAAACCATGGGGCTGTTTCACGTGCTCCAATGCCATCATTACACGCCATGTGCTGCCTCGCGTAATAGCACTTCGCGACCTGATTATACAGGCCCGTACCGAATTATCCGCAGATGACTGGAATGGGAAATTTTCGTTCCTCTGGCATGTAATAACCCATGATGTTCTGCCACGATTTTCATCCGATGCTATTGAGGAAGCTGAGCGTCTAGCTCAGGAGCAAATTTTTTACATCCCACTGGATATCAGGACGTAATATTGCAATGAAACTGAACCCTACCGCCTCTCTGCTTGAAGCAGGACTAACAACCAGTAAGTTTGTCTCTCCTGACACGGCAGTTTCTACCCAATCAGTATTTAGCAATGCACTATGGAAGATGTCCTCGCTCGTGAGTACCCCTGGTATATCAGAGTCCGATAAGACCTGGGATTTTCGAGACGTTCCTGGCTATCCATATGGATTCTCGTTAGCAATGGCTGAATATGCATATGCCAGACTATACAACGCAGTCGCAACTCATGACCGAGAAAGTGAATGGTTAACTCTACATAATGAGCTATACATTCTAAAAAGCTTCTCTAAATACTGTGCAAGTCAGGGCCGACAAGGCTTTTACGAGGTTGATAACAACCTGCTCGAACGATACCTGGATTATACCATGTATGTTGAGTGTAAGACGGACGCTAGAATATATAATATATTTCGCATCATATATCGTCTATGGGAGTACAGCAGCCGGATTACTATGCCGCTCACCAACATGCCGTTCGATAGACCATTCAATAAAATGTTCACCCAGAAAAAAGATCGGGTCGATACTGAGAATCGGACACCGCCGATTCCTGAGCCTATCTACACCGCCATCATGAGTGCAGCATTAGATTACGTGTTGGAATACAGCCATGTTATCCTGGACACTTGGGAGCAGTTGCACATTTTATGGCATAGTGAGATTGCACACTTGCATTTGAGCGAGAGCATGAAAACCAAGCGGTTCACTATAGTCGCAAAAAAATTAATGAAAGATGTTAATTCTGGCTGGCTGAAAAAGCCAATACAGACATACGGTGATCTATATGTTGAACTTCAGCAATTGCGCACAGCATGCACTCTCACTATTCTAGCCTACTCGGGTATTCGCACCACAGAATTGCTATCTTTGACCGCAGGATGCTACATAAAAGATTTTAGTGTAGATGGTCAATCTATCTACTATATCAATACTATTTTACATAAACATACAGGTAATGGCAGAAAAGATACATGGGTTGTCATCGAGGAGGTCGTCAACGCCATTAAAATAATAGAAGCATTAACAAGAAAAATAAGAGATGCTGCAAACGATCAGCGCCTCATGCTCACTGATGGCTCAAACAACAGTTTTAGTGTAAATAAAAATTTCACAGGAAGAACCTTTACTGAGTTCACGATGACATCAATTGTTTACCAACTTAACTCTTTCAGAGATCATTGCAATGTAAATCTAGACCGCGCACCAATACCTGAGTGGCCCAATGAATTTGGTGTGTCTGAGCCATGGTCGTTCAATGCTAGGCAATTTCGCAGAACATTAGCCAGATTCATAGCCAGACAACCATTCGGGATCATTGCTGGCATGCTGCAATACAAGCACGTTGAGGTTGCTATATTCCAGGGATATGCTGGTGAAGAACCTGAGTGGAATAAACTGCTGAAACAGGAAAAAGTTCTTGCGAGTATAGATATTTTGGGTGAATTAGCAATGGATCTATCACAGGGGATGGTGGCTGGTGAATTTGGTACTCATCTTAAATTGCAGTTCCATGCAGAATTTCGTGGTCGGGCTGAGGATTATCCCCCCTCACAAATAGCCAAATGGTTGGCAAACACAAACAGGGCTTTATTTGTAGGTAAATTCAACTTTTGTTTCTTCGACCCGACCAAGGCTATTTGCACATCAAAAAAACCATCTATAGAGAAACCCATAATAAATTTCTGCCAACCAGGTAACTGTAATAATGCTTGCATTTCAAAGCGCCACAAACCCTTATGGGAGGCTCAATTAAATCAAGCCTATGAGTTTTACAGGCACCCAAAGACCTCTGTATTTCAGAAACACCAACTCCAGGTTGAAATTCTCAGTTTAGAGAGTGTCGTTCAAGAATTAAATGAGGCGGAATGATGGCAGATAAAAATCATCAGGCTATCATTGATGCACTGGATGTATTAGCCAGAGGGGCATCCACCAAAACAAATGGCAAAATAACGAGTGTTAATTTAGCTCGAGAAGCTGGGGTTAGCAGGGCAACCATTTATCGATATCTTGATGAATTTCAAGACCTAAATGATGCGTTTGAGGCATTGAAAAAAAATGGACTCCAACGCACTGACAATGCTCCTATAACGTTACTTGAGGCATATCAGCAACGAGAATCAGAGGTGAAAAAGCTTCGTGCGGAGCTTAATGAATGCAAGCAAGAAATAAAAAAAATTAATAATCTTAGAGCTAACCAAATCCAGCTATTATGGATGGATAATGAACGATTGCAGGCAGAAAATAATCGACTACAGAAAATTATAAGTGATAACGTGACCAAGCTAATGCCTTAAAAATATTTTCCTATAATGATTTAACTGTACAGCTCTAGTTATCAGCTGGTACCGGTCTCAAACCGGCACCAGCTGATAACTAGAGCTGTACATACTGATTGAACTAATTCAGTAGATGTTTTTTTATATGTCTAGAGTCCCTATCTGAGTCGATTGTTTTTTTTAAAGTTTCGACTAACTCGTCCATCATTTGGATATCAATAAATATATGACAAGGTATGATGATTTCATCCCATTCATGTATAGGTATTAAACTCTTCGCTTTTGCTTCACCGAGCATCTTAAATAAGATGTTATCATTTTTCTTTATTGATGCTCTTATTTCTGAGATACATGGTATGTCATCACTTTCCATTAATAAAATTGATGAGTTAGAATACCACAACGCAAAGTAGCTATGTTGAATTGACTTGCTATAACGAATTAACATTGACGATAACTTAGATGCGTTCGGTTTAGAAATTCCATATTGATAGAGGCCATCTTGAAAATCCGAGATAACTTTCTTCTCATGAGAAACATCTTCTATCTTTAGTTTGTGAATAAACTTATATTTTGCTAAGGCCCTCATGTGTACAAATCTGTTTGATAGGCAAGTTACAATAGCATCTACATCAACAAAAAAATATTTTGAGTGCAAAGCCGACTCCTAATACTCACTGTATAAATATTGTGGTAATAACAGTCGAGCATAGAATAAAAAAAGAAAAACACTATCTTGTGAAAATTTCTGAATTATGAGCCTTGCATAAATTTCAGGATATTTCAAATATTTTCTCTTCTCATTTTCTCATGCAGGCGATATTCTAAAAATGGTAACAGCGTGAAGACTATTACGCTCTCTGTTTACCTCTCTGTTTACCATGCACTTTGTGTATCCTTAGTATGTGTGTTCCTAGCTTGCCTACTCCTATCTAGGAGTAGGCTTTTTTATATCTCATCAAAATAAAAAGTTTTCATGTGGCTGAGAATTCAGCTTTGCGATTAAATTAGTGCTTTTTTATGTACATAATAACATTATTATTTCTATTCATATCGAATATGCTCACA
>NZ_CAWNWX010000021.1:0-2156 GCF_963878195.1 Aeromonas sp. HMWF016 | reverse complement strand
ATTGCACCTTACACAGACCACCTTAACAGGCTTCATTCAAGCCTCAAGTAAATTAATGTAAACCCTGCATTTATTTTTATTTATAAAGATAAATACATCTCACATTAAATAAAAAAACACCCTCTGGTTGGACTGAGGGTTTTCGCTAGAGTTTTAAACGAACAACCATCAAAAATTTACTTTCAACGCATTTAGAATGCGTTGAATATGACTTTATCAAGTTTTATTTTCAGAAATTTCGGAGCGTTGTTTCCTAAATCAATTCAGTCTCAATGGAACTAACTGAGGAGGAGGTGATCTGATCACCATCATTCCCTTCAAGTCGACATCGTGGACAAGTCACTTCATCACATCACTAACCGGCCTCAATACACCAAGTTTTTGATTAACCGTGGTTCACTTACCTTTTGGATTGATACTGAGGCCATGGATGACAGGTTCCTCCATGACCATCACGGATGACAAGGCAGTAGCCAGCTATACATAGACCAGACTCTCTGCACCTTCTTGATGCTCAATGGAATATTCAGTCTCACTCTGTAGGCAATTCAGGGGCAACTCAAATCCGTCTTCAAATTGATGAATGTGCAGCTGTGTGCGCCGAACTATAGCAGTGTCCGCAAGCGTGCTCGATCGGTAAAAGTGGCCTATCGACAACCCGCAAAGGGCTGCATCACCGGCCTGGTCATCTACTTGACCGGCCTGAAGATATTTGGTGGAGGCGAGTGGAAAGTCAGAAAACACGGTGCCGAGAAGCGGCGAATATAATGCAAGTTGCATCTGGCGGTAGAGCCGGTGATCCACCGATATTGTGGCTGCGGAAGTTTCGCTGGAAAATATCAGTGATGCCGAGGTGCTGTCCACCTTGCTCACCCTTCTTCGGTGAAAGCTGGGGAGTATTTATGCAGACGTTGCCTGTGGCCACTTAAATAGCCTCATTTGAAAATGTACAAAGGGGATGCTATCTGTATGTATCATGGCTAGCAAGAATGCGTGACTATGGAAAATGGACACCCAAGAAATGAGGCCGTTCTGGTTATGCGCAAAGAAGGGCTGGCGCACTGGAAAAAGATATTGGGGTATCGCCATCGTTCTGAGGCAAAGACGGAGTTGTATCGGTTCAGGCAGTTGCTGACGGGAAAATCTGTCTGCGTAACTATAACTGCCAAGTGGGAGAGGTCATGGCATATACAGGCACCATAAACAAGCTAAATGCCCTAGGTCTACCTGTCAGAAAGCCGCCGAGTGTAGCGGTTAGCAGGGGCTTAGGAAGTTATGACTTAATGGCTGATTTGGGCAACAACACCGCATCAACCCAGAACTTGAAAGACTCATGGATAATCAGAGTTGAATGTATTGAGGCTAGTTGGTAATCAGGTGAAGAAGCTGGCCCAGGATACATGTTTGAAGGAGACGAAACTGATCATTATTTCATCACCTCCTAAGTAGTTTCCATTCAAGCTGTATTGGTTTGATAAATAGTACCAATTCTAAAACATATAGACTAATCTATTTGTTCCAGAATTCTAAGCGGAACCCACCCAATGCTATTATCCGAAAGCCGCCTACACCAAGCCCAACCATTCAGTAGTTTTATCGCCTGATATTCATCACCTTCATCAACATCGAGTTCTTTCGCAGAATAGTCATCTTTCGCTGTACCATAACCAAGCCTAGCACCTCGTTCAATAAGTTGTTCGGGCACCCACCCCCCAGAATGGTTTGGTACTGTACAAAAAATCCAATTATCCCAACCCTCATCACCTTCATACTTATCCCCTGTAACAAGTTCAGCGCCTCTAGAAAACGTGATAGGGTCTGGGTATTCACTTCGGTGTTGTTTTTTTGCTATAAAATTCATATTTTCACCACAAAAATCATTTATGAAGCTTATCGTATAATCACACCTGTTTTTCCTTTATGGAAAAATAGGTACACCCTACGCTTTCATCTTAGATTTAGTAAGCCAGATGATATTACCCCCAATAGATGAAAATGTAAGCACAAGACGTGAAATTTTAGTAAAAAAAATAATAAGATACAACTAAAAATCAGATAACTTTTTATAAAATAGTGATTTACTTCCTTTAATTAACATATGACTCAATGAGGGTGCGAGATTATATCACTAGAAATAGTTAGCATGATGAGCGACC
>NZ_CAWNWX010000020.1:36228-42517 GCF_963878195.1 Aeromonas sp. HMWF016 | reverse complement strand
TGGCGGTGAGGGAGGGATTCGAACCCTCGATACGTTGCCGTATACACACTTTCCAGGCGTGCTCCTTCAGCCACTCGGACACCTCACCAAATTTTGGTCTGTTGCTTAACGTGTTCAGCCAACACGGTGTTCACTGCGTCGTTACGCTGGAACGGGGCGTAATGTACGGGATACGAGGGCATGTGGTCAATGCAATTTTTTACTTTTTGCGTTCGTTTGCTCAATATCCGAACCAACTGACCAAAAACATGCCGTTTCGTATCCCTTTTATTCAATTTACCACCGCTTCGTGCAAATGTTCTCCTTTGAGCGCCTCTTCCAGCGAGCCGTAAAACTCCAGCTTGCCGGGTTGCGGGCGCACCTTGGCACGAGCCAGCGTCTTGAGCGGCTGGAACTGCAGCTCGGCGACGCGCAGTTCGATACCCGCCGCGGCCATCTGCTTGCCAAACTGCAAGAAAGCGGAGAGGCCACCGGCATCCAGAATCGAGACTGCCTCCATCTGCAACACCAGCATGCGGTGCCCTTTCACCTCGGCGGCCAGTTCGGCAAACACCCGCTCCGCAGCAGCAAAGAAGAGCGGCCCATTGATCTTGTAAACCCGCGCATCGGCCGGCACTTCGCTGGCATAGCGCTTGTGCTCGGCCAGATTGTGCAGCCGGGTCATCTTGGCGATCTCGCGCATAAAGAGCAGGGAGGCGAGGATCACCCCGAAGGTGATGGCGATGACCATGTCGAAGATAACGGTCAGCGACAGGCAGACCAGCAGCACCAGTACATCCGCCTTGGGAGCACGACGGATCAGTTCAACTACCTTGTGCGCCTCACTCATGTTCCAAGCGACGATGAGCAGCAGCGCAGCCATGGCCGACAGTGGCAGCCAGGAGAGCCAGGGTGCCAGCACCAGAATGGCAGCGAGTACCACCAGCGCATGCACGATGCCGGAGATGGGAGAGGTTGCGCCGGCACGCACGTTGGCAGCGGATCGAGCAATGGCCGCAGTGGCGGTGATACCGCCAAAGAAGGGGGCGAAGATATTGCCAAGCCCCTGCCCCAGAAGTTCGGCATTGGAGCTGTGCTTGCGGCCGGTCATGCCGTCCAGCACCACGGCGCAGAGCAGCGATTCGATGGCCCCCAGCATCGCCATGGAGAAAGCAGCAGGCAACAGCCGCTCAAGGGCGGCCAGATCCCAGGTCACCGGGGCACCATCCGGCCCGGGCAGCGCCCAAGGCATCACCAGAGTCGGCGCGATGGGCGGGATCCCCATCCCTTGCGTGCCATCTGCCAGTGTGTAGCTGAATTTGCTGCCGATGGTGGCCACATCAACCCCAAACTGATGCAGGCCAAAGCCCAGACCGACCCCCACCAGCACGGCAGGCAGATGGCCTGGAACCGGCAGCCGGAGCCGAGGCCACAGCAGCAACACGGCCAACGTTGCAACGCCCACCAGGGTATCGCCCCATTGCCAACTGGGCATGGCGGTGGCCAGTGCTTCGACCTTGCCCAGATAGGTTTCCGGCATATGAGGAACGCTCAGACCGAAGAAATCCTTGATTTGCAACGTGGCGATCACAATGGCAATACCACCGGTAAAACCCAGCGTTACTGAGGGGGGGATGTATTCGATAAGACGACCGAGGCGGGCTAGACCCATCGCCACCAGAAAGAGACCGGAGATAAGGGTGGCCATCAACAGGCCACCTACCCCGAACTGCTGGGCAACCGGATAGAGGATCACCACGAAGGCAGCAGTCGGGCCCGAGATGGAGTAGCGGGAGCCACCGGTCACAGCAATCACGATACCGGCGATGATGGCGGTATAGAGGCCATGCTGCGGAGGAACACCGCTGGCGATGGCGAGCGCCATGGCCAGCGGAATGGCAATGATGCCCACCGTCACACCGGCGATCAGGTCACGGCCAAAACGGGCCATGCTATAGGGCTCATCAATACAGGATTGGCGCAAGGCTATGGCGAGCTTCACGCTATTTAAAGAGGCTTGCTTGTGCATGTATACGTAATACCAAGAAGAGGGAGATAAAGGCCGGAGGGATCCGGCGCCCGATCATCATCAAGGGCCGGCAGAGCTGTCGACGCGGCGATGGTATCCTGCGTAACCTTACTCCAGCAGCGCCACTATTTCGATGGGCAGGATCAATGAATACCACAATCCGGCATCATTTGACTCATTTCCAGCCAAATCCCCGAACTTTATGGACGCCACTACCTTTTTGGCGCCACGTTTGCCACCACAATGGCTTTTTGCCCCCTTGCACGTTGCCGACATGTTCGCCGCACGATTGCCATAGAGCCCGAGGCCGCATGTCGATGAATGACAACAATGGTTATGGGCAAGGGACTGATTGTGCTGAAAATAAACCGCAAAGGCCAAGTTTTGGGCAAACGGTCTGAAAATCTGTTTTTCCTCAGGTTCGCGGGTTGACACCCGTCTTTCTGGTCATTACTATTCGCCCCGTCTCAACGAGACAGGCAATTCCTCCTTAGTTCAGTCGGTAGAACGGCGGACTGTTAATCCGTATGTCACTGGTTCAAGTCCAGTAGGAGGAGCCAATTCCCTCGTAGTTCAGTCGGTAGAACGGCGGACTGTTAATCCGTATGTCACAGGTTCAAGTCCTGTCGAGGGAGCCACATTCTAAAGCCCAGCCTCATGGCTGGGCTTTTTCGTATCTGTTTCATAAGAGTCTAGAGACGTTTGGGTGACTCATCCCCACACCAGGGGCAGTCACGTCCACCAACTCGTCAATACGGACATGCTCACGGACAGCCTGCTGATAGGCCCAAGTGGCGATAGCGGTAGAACGCTCGGCGTCGACGCTCACCACGGGCCAGATCGTCAGTGAGGTACGTCCTGTGACGTCAGGATATTCTGCTCGTACCAAGCATCCCTGTACTCGGGAGCTGCGAGAAAATCCCCTTTGCTCCAGTTACAGCTGGCGTGTGCCAGTACGAAGTTGTGACCCAAATCGATTGGATAATGACGCCAAGGGATGAAATGGTCTACCTCACCATTCCCCTGTATCACCTTAGTTACCGTAAAAACAGGTTCCCCCCTGCAAGTCCCTCAATACATCCCCTACCCGCCCCAGCGCCTGACGGCTTGAACCAAAGATAAAATTCTCCAGTCCCACGCTTGGGCCAATCACAGTGGCTGATTCCCCTTGATGTCGCAGATAAGCTGCAGCCAATGGGGTCGTAAAAGCGGTGAAGACCGTAGAATATGCCGAGTTAAGACGGATATGATCCGTTCCCCTTTGGGAAAGTTACTGACTACTTGACCCCAAAAGGAGAGACAACGCCCGGGTGCTCTGCGAGCAAGTACACAGTATTGAAAAGGTGATGCTGGATACCTTTCGTAAAAAAGAACCCGAACCTGATACAGGACAAGGGCTGATCTTTAACATTCGACTGGTCAATCAGGCCATCAAAGATCTGCGGCATGAACGGTGTAACCCTGGCTTGCTGCGCAATTTGCTGACCAGCTGGTCGCTCGGGAGACGAGAAAGGCTCCATTGATGTCAAATATCTCTCTCGGGAACTCAACCAACTCACCTTCAACCGAATCTGGTCCCAGATTGAGCAGACAATTGATCAACGCCATCGCGTCACAGGCGCCACCCGCAATTTTCGCCATACCCTGTTGGCAACCAGCGAATACTCCTAGAAGCGCATCGTCGAAGACCTTCACACCCGGGCCCAGGAGCAGATTGTCCAGACAACGCCCGAGCAAAACCTGCTTGTACTGGCAGGCCCGGGGTCAAGCAAGTCGCTCCATCCAGGATCATGTTGCTCTGTTACAACCATAATGCGGCGATGCCCCTGCGCCGGCGCCTGACCGAACTACTGGGAGGACTGCATGCTCGTCGACGAGTATCAGGACATTGATGAACAGCAGTACCAACTTAATTTCTTGCTGTTTCTTTACGAATATCTGAGCGCGAACTGCGTCACCTTTGGCAGGGGCGTGCTCCTCAGCACTGTGCATAGCGTTAAAGGAGAAAGAGTATCGCCATGTTTTGATCTTTGATGGTGGATGGCAACGCTGCGTAGAAAGCAATACGAACAACATCGAGGAAGAGCGGCGACTCTTCTATGTTGCGATGACCAGAGCAATCCAGCGATTAGTGGTTATGTCCCGCGCTGACCAGCGGCATCCCCCCCCCCCTCTCATTGCCCAACGTTGTTACAACGAGTCGATCCAGGCCACAGCCCCTGTACAAAAACGCCGTTTTTGCCATCATGGGCATGCGCCAACTGGATATTTATGCTGGCCGTAGCAACGACAATCACCCGGCACACTAGAACCTGCGGCAATTACACGTTGGAGACGCTGTACGTATCGGTCTCGACAAGCTTGAGAAACGGCATATTTTGCATGGTCAAACACCCGTAGCTCGTCTCTCCCAAAGTGCTTATCAGATCTGACTGAATCAGTTTGCAACTATCCGGCACGCCAACGTCATCGCCATGATTGAGCGGAGCGGAGCAAAGCACAGGCAGACGACACCTACTAAGAACATTTTCGAAGTGAGCGGAGGGAACGGCCCATTATCGAGCGGGAGTTATAACGACTTGTGCGGTGAAAGGTTTATCACCCTCTGCACAGGCAAGTCGCCACCGTAGCATCATGTCGCACATATTGAGCAAACTTGAACCATAGCAACGCAACAAGAACTATCAGATGGCATATCGAAAATCGCACATAAAGAAAAGGCCCGAGCAATTCAATTGCTTGGGCCTATCATTTGGCGGTGAGGGAGGGATTCGAACCCTCGATACGTTGCCGTATACACACTTTCCAGGCGTGCTCCTTCAGCCACTCGGACACCTCACCAAATTTTTGTCTGCTGTTTAACGTGTTCAGCCAACACGGTGTTCGCTGCGCCGTTGCGCTGGAACGGGGCGTAATTTAGGGGAAAGCCCCGCCCGCGTCAACGGCTTTTTTGGCAAAACAGATCGTTCGCGGAATTAATGTACAGATTCCGGCGCGACCTGCATTTCAGGCAGGTTGAGAAAGCCCAAACGCTCACATTCGGAAACCACTTCATGGGTCGCGGCAATGGTGCTCTGCACAAACAGCAGGAACTGCTCGACACTCAGGCCCGCCTTGGTAAACACGGTGTGGCCAATGACCAGACGCGGCAGGTTGTCGTCGATGATGTCGAGGAATACCTTGAGCGAGGGGTACTGCATATTGAAGCGACCGAGTTCAGCCACCAGCGGCAGCAGGGCCGAAGGACGCACTTCCAGCTCGGATGAGAACAGCAGACCTTCCTCTTCCACGAAGATCCGGCTCTCCTGAATGCCATCGACCGACTGCAAGGAGACAATGTGGATACCATGGCACTGATCGCAAACGTAGTGCTCGATACGAGCCTGTTGCAACCAACGCATGATCATTTCGGAGCTGGGGATATTCATTATTTCCACGACAAGATTGGGATCGAGGGGCGCAGTCTAAACCAATTTTCCGGCAACCAAAAGCACGCCAGCCCAATAACCGCGCAGCTTGCTTCTTTTTGGCAAGCGCTATGCATATACTCAGCCCAATCCACGGCTACGCTTGCCCCACAGGGGGCCCCATGACCATCCAAGAAAAGTATCGCCTCCATCTGAAATCCCTCTCGGATGAGCTGCTCGCCCTGCAAAAACCCATTCGCATTCTGGATGCCATCAAGTGGCCCCGACATACTCAGGAGCGCTTTCTGGCTGATGGGGGGCGCACCCTGCCCGCCATCGACCGCCGCTTCTACGAAGCCCTCCCCTTGGGCTTTGATCCGCGCAACAAATATCTCGAACTCAAGGAGCTGCGGGACAGGATCCGCAGAAAGCTGGGACCACAAGATGATCTGGGGCTCATCCTGCAAGAGACAGTCGATCAGTACATGGTGGTGATCGAGATGCTACGCCAGCGAGGCCAACCCGATTTTCAGCGTTATAGCCAGCTGCTTTATGGCTCTGCCAGCGATCACCTGCGCGGGGATCGCAAGACCCTCAAGGAGCTGGGTGCTCGCCTGTGCGATATCTTCTCCCTCCCCGGCGCCCGCCATCTGGTACGCCCCTACCCCAAGGAGTTCGAGGGAGAAGCTGCAGTGGCCAAATTGCAGGGCAAGCTGTCGAGCTATTTCAGTGACGGCACCGTGCAGGTCAAGCTGAGCGATGGCATCGTGTCGGACGCGGCGGCCGGTGGCGACTACATCAAGCTCAACTCCCACGCCCGCTTCTCCGAGCTGGACTTGCAGGTGCTGGAAGTGCATGAGGGGTGGGTCCATGT
>NZ_CAWNWX010000020.1:27021-36192 GCF_963878195.1 Aeromonas sp. HMWF016 | reverse complement strand
GTCGCCAACAACCTTATGCCACCTGGCTGAGCGCCGGTTCGCCACGGATCACCGCCAGTCAGGAGGGACTGGCGGTATTGATTGAGACGCTCACCTTCAGCTCCTTTCCGGATCGGGCCAAGCGCATCTCCGATCGGGTGATGGCCATCGACATGGCCGAGCGTGGTGCCGACTTTATCGAGGTGTTTCAGCACTTTGTGGGCCAGGGCACCAGCGAGCACGATGCCTACAAGATCACCCAGCGGGTATTTCGCGGCGGCATGGTCGAAGGGGGCGCCTGCTTTACCAAAGATCTCTCTTATGTGAGAGGCTATGTGGAGACGGTCAACTTCATCCGCAGCGCCGTACTGGAGGGGGTGCCCGAGATCCTGCCGATGCTGTTTGTCGGCAAGGTGACACTGGACGATATTCCGGTGATCTATCAGCACTATCTGGAGGGATTGATCGCCGCGCCCCGCTACCTGCCGCCGATGTTTCGCGATCTCACCGGCCTCTATGTCTGGTTTGGCTTTGCCTCTGGCATGTCGCTGGTCGATATTGGCCGGGTACAGCAGCACTTTCGTCAGCTGTTTCATCGCCTGCCGGTGGCAGACCCCATCATTGCCCCCGTCGATATCGAAATCGACTGAACGGCAAATAGACAAAAGGGGCGCCAGATTGGCCCCCCTTTTTGATTCATAACCTTGCAGCAAGGTACGGGTTATTTGAACGCCCGCCCTTCCAGATAGTGTTTGCGGCACAGTGACACATAGCGATCGTTGCCACCGATCTCCACCTGTTCGCCATCGCGCATCACCTGACCTGCTTCGTTGACCCGGGAGTTCATGTGGGCCTTGTTGCCGCACCAGCAGATGCTCTTCAGCTCTTCAAACTTGTCAGCCAGACAGAGCAGATGGTAGGAGCCGGGGAACAGCTCGCCACGAAAATCAGTCTTGAGGCCATAGGCCATCACCGGAATATCCTGCTCGTCGACGATACGGGCCAACTGATAGACCTGCTCCTTGGTCAGGAACTGAGCCTCATCCACGATAAAGACATCGATATGTTTCTTGGCATGGCGCTCTTTCACCATTTCAAACAGATCACAGCTGTCGCTGAATACGTCCACCTTCAGTTCAAGGCCAACCCGGGCACTGATCACTCCGACACCGAAACGATCGTCGATGGCTGGGGTCATGGCCAGCGGGTGCATCCCCCGCTCCAGATAGTTGAAGTGTGCCTGAATGAGCTGGGTCGATTTGCCTGAATTCATGGTGGCAAACTTGTAGTGCAGTGAAGCCATGATACTGTTCCGAAACTGAATTTATGGGGCGCATGCTAACCAAAGCCCCCGCCAAAACCAAGGGGCCCGTGGGCCCCTTGCTCTATTAATGTTATGCCGTTGCGAGCGCTGGCTGCGCTTTGGCCTTTTTCAGGTGGTAACTGGTAAAGAGCACAAACCAGAGGGCGCTGACGCTGAAACCGGCAAAACCGGAGTGCATCAACCCCATCACCAGATAACCGAGAGCCGCACCGAAGGCGATGGCCAGCGCATAGGGGAGCTGGGTCATCACGTGATCGATGTGATGGCAACCTGCCCCCGTCGCAGAGAGGATACTGGTACTGGAGATGGGAGAGCTGTGATCCCCAAACACCGAGCCAGCCAAAACAGCAGCCAGCATCGGCAACATCAGGCTGATATCGCTGGCCGCAGCCATGTCACCGGCCAGCGGCAGCATGATGCCGAAGGTACCCCAGCTGGTGCCAGTGGCAAACGCCATGGCGCAAGAGAGAATGAATACCACGGCCGGCAGCACCTCGATTGGCAGATTGCCGTTGGCCAGAGATGCCAAGTACTTGCCAGTCTCCACATCGCGCACTACGGCACCGATGGTCCATGCAAACAACAGGATATTGATAGCCGGCAGCATAGCCATGACGCCTTGCGGCGCGGCCTTGATCCAGTTCTTGGCACCGAGCTTCAGACGCATTGCCAGACCAATGGAAACTACCAGACTACAAATGGCGCCATAGACCAGCGAGGAGCCCACATTGGTGTTTTCGAACGAGCCGAGCACGCTGAAAGGCAGCTCCTTTTCGCTGAGCGCTGCGGCACCCGAGTCGATCATGAAGTAGACGGTGGCAGCGGTCAGAGTCAGGATCGGCAGCACCATGTCGATCATGCCGCCATTGCTCTCCTCCGGACTATCCATATCCAGACCAATGGGGCGCCCCTTGGATTCATCCCACAACTTGCCTTCCAGCGCCCACTGCTCGTGTTGACGCATCGGGCCGATGTCGAGCTGAAACGCGATGACGACCAGCACCATGATCAGGGTGAAGACGGCATAGAGATTCATCGGGATCATCTCGACGAACGCAGAGATGGGGCTCTGATCGGTCAGACCGTGCGCCGCCATGATGCCGCCAACCAATGCGATGATATAAGCGCCCCAAGAAGAGATCGGCATCAGCACGCAGACTGGCGCAGCGGTGGAGTCGAGCAGATAGGCCAGCTTGGCGCGGGAGATCTGGAAGCGGTCGGTCACAGGACGGCAGATAGCGCCCACCGACAGGCTGTGGAAGAAGTCATCGATAAAGAAGGCAAACACCATCATGCCGGTGAGGGTCTTGGCCCCTTTGCGGGTCTTGGCGCGCTTGGCGGCCCACTCGGCAAAGGCGCGGGTTGCACCCGATACGCTCATCAGACTGATGAGGCCACCCAGCAGCAACATAAAGAGCAGCATGTTGATGTTGTCACGGTTGAGTGCACCATCAACCCAGAAAATCTTCAGCACGGTACCCAGCATATATTGCAGGGAGTCGAGGGGGGAAAACTGATTGAGCAACAGACTGCCGGTTAAAATACCGACGCCAAGCGACAGCAGCACGCGGCGGGTCAGGATCGCCAGGGCGACAGCCAATAAGGGGGGAAGTACGGACCAACCGGAGTCGGCGAAATGACTAATGTCCATGATCTCTTTGCACCTAAAGATTACAGGTGGAGATCTACCGAGAGGATCTAAAGAAACAAAACCTATGGGGAGGTTATACTCCTCAGCCCCTTCAGGTAGCGCTCCATAGTGGATGACTATGGCAGTCCTGCACCTATTAGATGCAGAACCAGCAGCCCGGTATGATGGCCTGGCCACTTCGGCGCTGACTCCTTTCCTTGTGCATCATCGGCATCACCCTCCGCACAAGTAGTCATAGGCAGCGCGCCTCTACTTAAAGGTATTCGAGAGACATTTTATCCAGCTGGCAGCTTATAGCAAGTTTTTTGATTAAATAATCATGATGTATGACGTTAGTACACCAAAAGGTAGTCAATTGATGCAGCTTCGCTTCTTTTTGCGACACATTTAACCAATTAAAGCCTCATAAGCATCCATTAATATGATTGAATGCCGAATATAATCTCTCGTGATGACGATTTATCTTCTACTTATTATTTTTACCCTTCTTGACTTATTTAAAGTGACACGTAAAAATCAGGATGAACATAATATTTCCTTCTGACTTGACGTGGACAATCCTATGAATGAATTTTTGAAAGTGCTGCTTAATATCCGCAGTCTGCGTGCCACCTGCCGTGAACTCTCTCTGGAGCAGCTGGAAGAAGCGCTGGAAAAACTCTCAGCAATCGTTGCCGAACGTCAGCAGGATGAAGCCGCTGAGCGTCAGGCTCGTGAAGAGCATCTGCGTAAAATCAATGAATATACCGAAATGCTGAAAGCTGCCGGTATTGATCCTGCAGAGCTGGTCAGCGCTGTTGCAGCTACTCCAGCCAAGGCAGAAAAAGCCAAGCGCGCCCCTCGCCCTGCCAAATATCGTTATGATGATAACGGTGTAGAGAAGACTTGGACCGGTCAGGGTCGTATGCCTTCTGCTATTGCCAAAGCAGTTGAAGCAGGTAAATCACTGGAAGATTTCGCTATCTGATTTCAGTGATAGATACCAATAAAAAACCTCGCTATTGCGAGGTTTTTTTATTGGCTACGTTCTGAATCTTTATCTGCGATCCGTGGCTTTGACCCAGAATACTTCTTGTCCCTCTGACTTGCAGATCAGATAACGGGCAATGGTAAAGAACCAGTCGCTCATCCGGTTGAGATAAGCCAGCGCATCAGGATTGACGCACTCTTCGCGACTCAGGGTCAACAGCAGGCGCTCACAGTGACGAACTAGCGTCCGCACCACATGGGCCTGCGCAGCCGCACGGGAGCCGCCGGGCAGAATAAACTGGCGCAACGGCGGCAAATGTTCGCTGTAGCTGTCTATTTGCTGCTCCAGCCTGTTAATCCATCTCTCATTGACCTGCCAAATTGACTCATTTTGGGCTGCGCTGGAAAATGCCAATTCACCGCCCAGATCAAATAGCTCTTGCTGCAACAACTGCAGATCTGCCAATAAACCTGCTTCTTGCTGGGGGATCTCGCAAATCAGCAGACCTATATGAGAGTTGAGCTCGTCAATATAGCCATAGGTTTCTACCCGCAAATGGTCCTTAGCCAAACGGGTACCATCTGCCAACCGGGTCATCCCCTTGTCACCCTGCCGGGTATATATTCTCATTCTGACATCCTGTTAATAATGGGAATAATCATCGACTCCAGCCCGTTGAGCTTGATCTCGTATGCAAGAGCCAATGTCTGGCCCAGTTTACCCGCCGGAAAACCACTGCGGGCCATCCACACCAGATAAGGCTCCGGAATATCGATAATGCGCCGCCCCTGATATTTGCCGTAAGGCATTTTATGGCTCAGGGTAAGCAGCACCTGCTCATCGGATAGCCACTCCATATTAATCGATATCCAGATATTTATGGGTCTGAATAGAGAGTCGCCAATTACGGGCAATACAGGTTGCCATCGCGAGCTGGGTGGCTCGTGGTTTCTGACTGATAGGCTGCAATGCGATAACAACATCCGGGCGCAGGTTCGCGGTAACCAGCAGAGTATCAAGCTCTTCGATATGATGTTCTGTTGCCACCGGATGCTTGATCTCGTTGGCCCGCTCAAGCGCAGAGACCAGCACCGGCAACCCGCCTTTCATGCCGATCTTGGGTGATACCGTGACCCAGGTCTGCTCATGAGTCTTGATTTCGCTGGTACCACTGGTTTCAATCTGAACCTGATAACCCGCTGCCAACAGCGCTGACGAGAGCTCGGTCAGATCGTAGAGACAGGGCTCGCCACCGGTGATCACCACATGACGCGCCTGATAGCCAAGCTCGACAAAGCTGGCGAGGATCTGCTCGGTAGTGAGCTGGCTCCAGCAATCCGACTCGTTGGAACGATCCAGCACACGCTCTCTGCCCACTTCACGAGCAGGATCGACCACCCAGGTATGTCGGGTATCGCACCAGGGGCAGCCCACCGGGCACCCTTGCAGGCGAACGAAGATGGCAGGCAGGCCGGTAAAGACCCCCTCCCCCTGGATGGTCTGGAATATCTCGTTGATTGGGTAGTGCATCTTGGTCACAGCTTGTTGCAAAAGCCGCGGATTATACCCCAATCATCAGCCAGAGGCAGGCTCATGCTCCGCTTTTCTCACCCAGTCCGGTTTTCTCACGCATTTTGGCCATGATCCCCGCTTTGTCTGCCTGATAACCGTCCAGTCCGCGGCTACGCAGATTACATGCGGGACAGGTGCCGCAACCATCGCCCGCGATGCCGTTGTAGCAGGTCAGCGTCTGCTGGCGCACCGTATCGAGATGGCCATAGTGATCCGCCAGCGCCCAGGTTTCGGCCTTGTCGAGCCACATCAGCGGTGTTTCAAAACGGATGCCGCGATCCAGCCCCAGGGAGACCGCCTGATTGAGTGCCTTCACGAACTCGTCGCGACAGTCGGGATAACCGGAAAAATCGGTCTCGCATACCCCGGTGATCACCGCTTCGGCACCGACCTGATAGGCATAAATAGAGGCCAGCGTGAGGAACAGGATGTTGCGGCCCGGCACGAAGGTATTGGGCAGGCCATTATCCTGCAGATCACAGCTCACCGGGATATCGTCACGAGTCAGCGCCGAGATAGCCAGCTCGTTGAGCAAGGTAACATCCATCACCTTGTGGGCGGTGACACCCAGCAGTTGCACCAGGTGGCGGGCGGTATCGATCTCTTCCCGATGACGCTGGCCATAGTCGAATGTGATCGCATGAACTTCGTCATAATTGGCCAGCGCCTGAACCAGACAGGTAGTGCTGTCCTGACCGCCACTAAATACCACAACTGCTTTTTTCATATGGAGAACTCCTTGCAATGTCATGTCCGGCGCCCCTCGGCAAAGGCTTGCCACTGGGTATTGAGCCGTTCGAAAAGGGTAAGCAGGGGGGCATAGCGTTCGGGCTCGCCCTCCCATTGAGATAACAGATGGTAGCCCGCCTCTATGGTCGAAAGGGCTTCAGGAAACGGCTTTTTACGAATCGCATATTGCCCTGCGATGGCACCTAGTCCGATCCGCGGCAAGCGGGCAAGCGCCGGGTTGCTCTGCAACATCCGAAAGGCTTTGCGCCAGGTGCCATCGAGCAGAATAAAAGCCACGGATGTCGCACCTGATGAGACACTTTCCATCTGCTGTCTCAGTTCTACTGGCGAAATAGCCTCTTCATCCGGCCAGAGCAGATAACAGCGTAAAGAGGGGTCGGCAAGCAGGTCGTTGAGCCACGTATCGCCGGAAAAATCCTCCCCGACCCGGATCTCTGCCTGTTGCAACGAGGCAGCCAGCAGTGCTGCCGTGCCCTTTGGGTGGGCCACTTCATAGGGATGCTGAAGAATGTAGAGAGGCGTACGGTTTTCAAGTGGCACGATATATTCGCATAGGCACGCTTTGAGGGCTCGGGTACAGCGTGTACAGTATCGACTGTTTTTGTCGTTGGGCTGTTTCATGTCGTCAGAAAAATCTGGATTGTTCTGGGTTATCACGCTCTCTCTCACCAGCTTGCTGCTTTTTGTTACCGTACCGGATCTTCAGCTCTCCTTCGACCGGGCAGAGATTGCTCAAGGTGAAGGGTGGCGGATCATAACAGGCAATCTGGCTCATACCAATCTGTGGCATCTGCTGCTCAATCTGGCAGGTTTAATTATTCTCTACTGCCTGTTTCGCGACTATCTGGGCAATAATCGGCTACCACTCCTGATGCTGCTGCTCTGGGGGGCCGTGGGGCTCGGGATCTGGTTCTGGTACCCCCACACCCAGTGGTATATGGGGCTGTCGGGCTCACTGCACGGACTGTTTGTCTGGGGAGCCATCCAGGATATCCGGCATGGTCGCCGTACATCGGGCTGGCTGCTGCTGGCTGGCGTGGGACTCAAGCTGGCAATGGATTTCTATAATGCAGGCGAGAGCCCGATATCGACCCTGATCGGCGCCAGAGTCCACATAGAATCTCATCTGATCGGTGCAGGTGCAGGCCTGCTACTCAGCCTGCACCCGGTCTCGGTGACTGCCGGGCTTACTCCCCCGCCAACTCGCGATTGATGGCAGCCAGCATCGCGGCCGGATCAGCAGCCTGAGTGATGGGGCGGCCAACCACCAGATAGTCGGACCCCGCATCTACTGCCGCTTTCGGCGTCATCACGCGGCGCTGATCACCAGCTTCGGTGCCGCTTGGACGGATCCCCGGGGTCACCAGCTTGAAATCAGCCCCCAGCAACGCCTTCAGCTCGCGTGCTTCGTTGGCCGAGCAAACCACACCGTCAAGCCCGGACTCCTTGGTCAGCCTGGCCAACCGGATCACCTGCTCGGCAGGGGTCACATCAAGGCCCAGCGGTGCCATGTCGGATTGCTCCATGCTGGTCAGCACGGTCACCCCAATCAGCAGCGGCGCCTTGTCACCGTAAGGCTGCAGCGCATCGACGGCTGCCCGCATCATTCGCTCGCCACCACTGGCATGCACGTTGACCATCCAGACACCAAGCTCGGCACTGGCTGCTACCGCCTTGGCGACGGTATTGGGAATGTCGTGAAATTTCAGATCCAGAAAGACATCAAATCCCTTGGCAACCAGCTGGCGTACAAACTGCGGGCCAAAAAGGGTAAACATCTCCTTGCCAACCTTGAGACGGCACTCGGCCGGAGAAATACGTTCAACGAACGCCAAGGCATCTGCTTCGTTCTGATAATCCAGCGCTACCAGTACTTTTGGATCGAGCATCTCACTTCCTATTGATGGTTATTCACCGTCCAGACCACGGATCGGCTTGATGGAACCCCACTGCCGGCAGGATGGGCACTGCCAGAACAACGAGTGAGTGGCAAAGCCGCACTGCCGACACTTGTGGGTTGATTTGATTTTGATCTGTTCGCCAACTAGCTGTTGCAACAGCTCGAGACTCTCCTTGGCCGGCCCCTCCTCCGCACTGGCCAGCTGAAAGCCGACCAGTTGGTAAAACCCTTTCATGGAGGGGTGACGGCGCAACTGGCGAAGCACCAGAGAGCGAGCCTGACTCAGGCCATCACGCTCCTCGACCAGCTGGGCAAGAGCCAGCGTAACCGTCACACCAGCATGCTCTTCAACCGCTTTCTCGAGCAGCGGGATCAGGGTGTGAGTACGCCCCAATTGCTGATAGCACTCGAGCAACTTGGGCATCGCTTCCGAGGCAAAATCGATATCCTGCTCAAATACCCGCAGCAGCTCCTTGCTTGCCTGTTCATACTCCCCCTCTTCCATTGCCAGCTCAGCCAGACGCAGACTGGCACGGGCACAGCCTGAATTGACGCTGAGCGCTCGCTTGAACTTGGCAAGCGCAGTGGACTTGTCGCCGTCACGCAGCGCGCTTTCAGCCTGCTCGCAATAAAAGTGGGAGATGGGGTCAGCCAGCTTCTTGCCTTGATACTTTTGCAGGCGAACCGCCACCGAGATGGCATTGTCCCAGTCACGCAGTTGCTGATGGATGATCAACAGCTGAGCCAGCGCCGTCTCTTCGAAGTCACTGTCTTCGCACAGCTCGTTCCAAAGCGCTTCGGCCCGGTCCAGCAAGCCAGCGGCAAGAAAGTCGCGGGCCAACTCCTGAAGCGCAAGCTGGCGCTGCTCGCGAGTCAACTGGCGGGTGACCAGGTTCTGGTGGATCTTGATGGCTCTGTCTACCTCGCCACGTTGGCGAAACAGGTTGCCGAGAGAAAGATGGGTTTCGATGGTTTCACTGTCCACTTCCAGCAGCTGGATAAAGAGATCCACCGCCTTGTCGGAT
>NZ_CAWNWX010000020.1:0-26977 GCF_963878195.1 Aeromonas sp. HMWF016 | reverse complement strand
CCCGCCACATATTGGCGGGAAAACTGGTTACTCTGTTTCTGGGTGTCCTGGCGAACACTCCTGCGCCCCATGTACCAACCATAACCGGCGGCAATGGGCAGCAGCAGGAAAAGCAGTTCAAGCATTGAGGAACATTATTCCTTACCCGCTGAACGGGCCAGCTCCAACTCGCGGGTTTGACGACGCATGGTGCGGTTGAGGGTGCGGTTTTGCAGCTTCAAGCGCAGGAAAAGCAGGCCGAATACCAGCCAGCCCAGCATGAAACCACCGGCAAAAAAGAATCCCAGCAACATGGCGAGGGAGAATTCGCCCTGAGCAATCAGGTAATTGAACTGAACCAGTTGGCCATTTTGTGAGCCTAACGCCAGGGTGAGGACAAACACCAGCACCAGCGGAATGAGGGCCAAAACACGCTTCATAAGAGCTCCCTGTCAGTATCTAATGAGAGGCTGATTATCCTTAAAATCGCAGGCAGACTCTAGAGTGAATGGGAAAAGAGTTTGATAAACAAGATGGTTGGCACGATTTGTGTGCCAAAAACAAAAAAGGCATACCCGAGGTATGCCCATTTTCGCATTATTCGATGATGTTGACGCGCTCGCGCAACTCTTTGCCAGGCTTGAAGTGCGGGACATATTTCCCGGTCAGTTCAACCTTGTCCCCGGTTTTGGGGTTACGGCCCACACGAGGGGCACGATAGTGCAGTGAAAAACTGCCGAATCCACGGATTTCAATCCGGTCGCCGTTTTGCAAGGTCGACGCCATCTGCTCAAGGATCTCCTTGATGGCGGCTTCGACATCCTTGGCCGGCATATGCATGCGGCTGGCTGCCAGTTGTTCGATGAGATCTGATTTGGTCATAACGTTAAATCTCCTTCCCCGATCACATGCAATAATCATTTTGCCAGGATAAAAAAGGGCGGCGCAATGCCGCCCTTTTCTTGCATCAAGGATTACTCACCCTTGGCGGCTTTGAACGCTTCAGCCATAGCATTGCTGAACACAACTTCTTCTTGCTGGTTCAGGTTATCGATAGCAACGCGCTCGTCAGCTTCGTCCTTAGCACGGACAGACAGGCTTACGGTGCGGTTCTTACGATCAACGCCCATGAATTTAGCTTCAACTTCGTCACCAACAGACAGCACCAGAGTGGCGTCTTCTACGCGGTCACGGGCAGCGTCGGAGGCACGCAGGTAGCCTTCTACGCCGTCAGCCAGTTCGATAACGGCACCTTTGGCATCAACCTCGGTAACCTTACCCTTCACAATAGCACCTTTCTTGTTGTCAGACAGGTACTTATTGAACGGGTCTTCTTCGATCTGCTTGACGCCCAGGGAGATGCGCTCACGCTCCGGGTCAACTTGCAGAACAACAGCTTCGATTTCGTCGCCTTTCTTGAATTCACGAACTGCTTCTTCACCCTGGTTGTTCCAGGAGATGTCAGACAGGTGAACCAGACCGTCGATGCCGCCGTCCAGACCGATGAAGATACCGAAGTCAGTGATGGACTTGATCTTGCCGGAAACACGGTCGCCTTTGGCGTGAGTTTCGGCAAACAGCTGCCACGGGTTGGATTTGCACTGCTTCAGACCCAGGGAGATACGACGACGCTCTTCGTCGATGTCCAGAACCATCACGTCAACCACGTCGCCAACGTTAACAACTTTGGACGGGTGGATGTTCTTGTTGGTCCAATCCATCTCGGATACGTGTACCAGGCCTTCAACGCCTTCTTCGATTTCAACGAAGCAGCCGTAGTCGGTCAGGTTGGTCACGCGGCCAGACAGACGGGTGGTCTCCGGGTAACGCTTGGCGATAGCAACCCACGGATCTTCGCCCAGTTGCTTCAGACCCAGAGATACACGGGTACGCTCGCGGTCGAACTTCAGAACCTTGACAGCGATCTCATCGCCAACGTTGACGATTTCGGAAGGATGCTTAACGCGCTTCCACGCCATGTCGGTGATGTGCAGCAGGCCGTCAACACCGCCCAGATCTACGAATGCACCGTAGTCGGTCAGGTTCTTGACGATACCCTTAACTTCTTGACCTTCTTGCAGGTTAGCCAGCAGGCTTTCACGCTCGGAGGTGTTCTCGGTTTCGATCACTGCGCGACGGGAAACAACAACGTTGTTGCGCTTCTGGTCCAGCTTGATGACTTTGAACTCGAGTTCTTTGTTTTCCAGGTGAGCGGTGTCACGGATCGGACGCACGTCAACCAGAGAACCCGGCAGGAAGGCACGGATGCCATTCAGCTCAACGGTGAAACCACCCTTGACCTTGCCGTTGATGATACCGATAACGGTAGCTTGCTCTTCGTAAGCTTTTTCAAGCTGCAGCCAGGCTTCGTGGCGCTTGGCTTTTTCGCGGGACAGCTTGGTTTCGCCGAAACCATCTTCGATAGAGTCCAGAGCCACGTCAACGGAGTCACCTACGTTGATTTCCAGCTCGCCCATGGCGTTCTTGAATTCTTCAGCCGGGATAGCGGACTCGGATTTCAGACCGGCGTCAACCAGTACGAAACCGTTCTCGATAGCAACGACAGTACCCTTGACGATGGAACCTTGACGGGTTTCAACGGCGTTCAGGGACTCTTCAAAGAGTTGAGCAAAAGATTCGATCATTAGTTTATGTCACAAATGAAACATCCACTTGTCATCCAGCACAAGCGGGGTTGTTTTTAATAATCTGCGCCATCCATGGTGCAGACGACCGGATGTCAGCTTGCGCTGGCATCTCCGAGTTGTTGCTCTGCATAGGCGAGCACTGTTGCCAGTACCTCTTCTATGGTCATGGCAGTTGAATCCACCACGAGAGCATCTTCTGCCGGTTTCAGGGGGGCAACGGCGCGATTTCTATCGCGATCGTCACGCTCACGGATCTCGGTTAAAAGACACTCAAAGTTAACATCAAAGCCCTTATCTTGCAACTGCTTATAGCGGCGCTGGGCCCGTTCCTCAGCACTTGCGTCGAGGAAAATCTTCACTTCAGCTTCAGGAAAAACCACTGTGCCCATATCGCGACCATCGGCAATCAAGCCAGGCGCCTGACGAAATGCCCGCTGACGGCGCAGCAGCGCTTCACGCACGCGCGGGAATGCCGCTATTTTACTGGCGGCGTTCCCGACCTGTTCGGTCCGGATGGTACGGGAGACATCCTCCCCCTCCAGGATCACCTTGACCAGATCACCTTCCACCTGAAACTGCACATCCAGATTGGCGGCCAGCGGCACCAGCGCGGCTTCGGAATCGAGCTCGACATCATGGTGCAGGGCAGCCAGTGACAACACCCGATAGATGGCGCCGGAGTCGAGCAGGTGCCAACCCAGCTTTTCTGCCAGCAACTGGCACAAGGTGCCCTTGCCCGCACCACTTGGGCCATCAATTGTCATTACGGGGGCCATCTGAGGCATAACTTCTCTCCTGCACAATGTTGCTCCCGCTCCTTGGAGCGAGTTAATGGGCGCCGATTATACCCGAATGTGCCGGCGCTGGCAGTTATCTGTCACCAGATTTGCGCAAAAGGGGAAAATAGGGATACCAACGACGCCATCTGTTGATTTGCTTCACTATTTCATTAATCACTGCAGGGGCTTGTTCTTATGGTCGTCATCCAGAAGGCGCGCTAAACTGGGCCCCTTTTTCTGAGCAGTTGTAGTAAGGAGCAACCTATGAGCAGCGTTACCCTAGTGGCCAAATCCAAGTTGCCAACCCCTTGGGGCACTTTCACGCTGGTAGGTTTTCAGGAAACCGGCACAGGCAAGGATCACGCAGCCCTGGTGATGGGCGATATCACTGGAGCCGAACCCGTTCTCGGGCGTATTCACTCCGAATGTCTGACCGGTGACGCCCTGTTCAGCTTGCGCTGTGATTGCGGTTTCCAGCTGCAGGCCGCATTGGAGAACATCGCCAAGGCGGGCCGTGGCGTGCTGTTGTATGTCCGTCAGGAGGGTCGCGGTATCGGTCTTTTGAACAAGATCCGCGCCTATCACCTGCAAGATCAGGGTGCCGATACCGTTGAGGCCAACGTAGCGCTCGGCTTTGCCGCCGACATGCGCGACTACACCATCTGTGCCGACATGCTCAAACAGCTGGAGGTGCAATCCCTCAAGCTGATGACCAACAACCCGCGCAAGATGAAGGCGATGGAATCCTTTGGCATTCCGGTGGCCGAGCGAGTGCCCCTGCAGGAGGGGCGCAATCCCCACAACGAATTCTACCTCTCGACCAAGGCCAGCAAACTGGATCACATGTTGAAAAAGTGATGTTGGCTGACAGTGATGCTGGCTGGCAATGAAAAACGCCTCCCTGCGGAGGCGTTTTTTTATTTGGACTACAGGCTTCTCAGCGCTCGGGCAAGGTGGCCAGCAGCGCCTGCCACTCCCGCTGATTAGGTGCGGCAAGATACTCATCAAGCCGCTCATGGCTGAGCGTCGGTACAAGCCGCGCAATGAAATCATAAAGATAGGCTGGCACGAATGCCCCTCTGCGCAGGCCAATAGCCGCCATACCGGCCGGCAGATCGGGCAGCGCCTTCATCACCAGATCATCGTCGCGACCCGTTTCTCTAGCCAACATCGCCATGATGCCAAACCCCATCCCCTGCCTGACATAGGTTTTGAGCACGTCGCTGTCACTGGCCAGACAGACAATGCGATGCTCCTCATGGGCTGACGTTGGTGCCAATGATCGTCCGTCGCTGATCAGCGCCACATTGCCCAAGTCAGCCAGTGAACTCGGCGAGCGAGCCGCCACAGGATGGCCCGCCGGCACCACCAGACCCCGCAGCCAGCGAAAGCTCGGCAGGATCAGCAACCCCTCGTCGTGATGATCTTCGATATCATCAAGCAACATCAGGTGAGCGCTACCGCTTTGCAGGGCACAGCAACATGTTGCTGCATCTCCCTGCATCAGGGTGAGCGTCACCTTGGGAAAACGGGCGACAAATCCCTTGATTAGGTCGGGCAGTATATAGCGGGCTTGCAGATGGGTCGTGGCGACGGTGAGCTGTCCCTGTTCCGGGTGGATATGAGCCCTCGCCATCGTCTTGATAGTTGCCGCCTTCTCCAACACATCGGTCGCGACCTTGATCACCTCCTGACCGATCGGGGTGATCCGGGTCAGATGCTTGCCGCTTCGCTCGAAGATCTGGATGCCAAGCTCATCTTCCAGCATCCGTAACTGCTTGCTGATCCCGGGCTGGGAGGTGTAGAGGCTCTCGGCCGTCGCCGACAAATTAAGGCCGTGATTCGCCACTTCGACGATATAACGCAGTTGCTGCAGCTTCATGGCGCAATCCTCTGGCGGAGACACCACTAATAGTAATCAACTTTGGCCAGCCCACTGTCGACACAGCCCGGCCCCATCAGGCTGGGCGATCTTTGAGCAAGAAATCGCGCAGGGCGCGGTTGGCCATGGAGAGAGGATCACCCCGCCGCCACGCTACGCAGAGATCGAGGAAAATCGGAGGTTCGAAAGGCACGCCGCACAAGTCCGGCTCCTCCTCGAGCACCATCCGTAAAAAGGTGGTCACAGCAAAACCCTGACGCACTACCGCCTTGAGCAGGGGGATAAGGTTGCTCTCGAAGGCGATGTCAGGCTCGACCCCGAGCTTCTGTGCCAACGCCTCCATGTGTTCCCGGTGGTAAAAGCCACGCCGGAACAGTGCCAGCTCCTGAGTAAAGAACTGGGTGAGTGTGACGGATGCTGCGCCGCGCAACGGATGCTCCTCCCCCACCACCATCAGCATCTCTTCGCTCAGCAGATGGGCCCCTTCAATGGCCGGGGGCAGATCACTGGTGATCAGAATCGCCAGATCCAGAGTGCCATCGACCATCCGGCTCAGCAGCTCCCGGGTGCCCGCCTCCTCCACCCGGATCTTGAGTCCGGGATAGCGGTGTTTGAAAGCCATCAGGCGCGAAGGAAAGTAGTAAGAGCCCATCATGTAGGGGATCCCGATACGCACCTCCCCCCGCTCCAGACCCTTGAGCTCAGCCATCTCGGCCTCAGCCTGGTGCATCTGCAACAACAGACGCTCGGCGTGGCGACAGAGCACCTCCCCCTCCGGCGTCAGCCGTACCGCCCTGTCCTGACGGTCGAACAGGCGCAGCTCGAGCTGCTGCTCCAGCTTGGCAATGGCCATGCTGATGGCGGGCTGGGCCACATGCAGGCTGTGGGCCGCCCGGGTAAAAGAGCCGGCATCCCTGACCGCCAGCAGATAGGTGAGTTGTTTCAGATCCATGTATCAATTCATCTTATGAGATGGATAACTTAAATATATTATATTTATATGAGTGCGTGCCTTACCCTGATGAAAAATGGTCAGGACGATATGCAATGATCGAAGCCGGTAGTCGTGAATGGATACGCGCCACCCTGGCGCTCAGCCTGGGATCCTTTCTGGTCTTTCTCAATCTCTATCAAACCCATCCCCTGCTCCCGCTGCTGGCTCAGGTCTTCTCGGTCAACTCGCTCGCCGCCAGCTGGACGCTGGCGGGCTGTACCGCCGGGCTGGCAGCTTCCCTGCTGCTCTGTGCCCGACTGGCGGATCGCCACGGCCGTCGCCAGATCATGCTGGGAACCCTCACCCTGGCCATCCTGCTCTCCCTGCTGATCCCTCTCGTCGAGCAGTTTCGCACCCTGCTCATACTGCGCGTGCTGCAAGGCGCACTGCTGGCGGGCCTACCGGCAACAGCTATCGCCTATATGGGTGAGGAGTTCAGCAAACGGGCACTGCTCTCGGCGGTCGGGGTCTATATCGCCGCCAACTCCCTTGGCGGGATCGCAGGACGCGTGGTGGGGGGGCTGCTGGCCGGCTGGTTTGGCGACTGGCAGCACACCTTCCTCGGGGTCGGTGTGATCAGCCTGTCGCTCTTGCCGCTGGTCTTCTGGCTACTGCCAAAACAGGCTCGTTTTGTTCCCGTCAATCCGGCCCCAGGCCAGTTTGCCCGCGCCCTGCGTGGTCATCTGACCAATCCGCTGCTGGTGGGTGCCTATCTGATTGGCGGGCTCAACTTCATGGTCTTTTTGAACCAGTTCAGTTATCTCACCTTTTTGCTGGCCAAGCCCCCCTTCTCCCTGCCGACCCAGTGGCTCGGCATGCTCTTTCTCACCTATCTCTCGGGCACTGTCGCCTCTTCTCTCAGCGGCCGCTGCGCCAATCGCTGGGGAGCACTGCGCATGTTGCTTGGCGGCATTACCCTCATGGCGCTCGGTAGCCTCTGCTTGCTGCAGGGAGACCTACCCGCCATTTTGAGCGGCCTGCTCATCTCGAGCTTCGGCTTTTTCATGGCGCACGCCTGCGCCAGCGCCTGGGTCGGCCACCATGTCGAGCACAACCGGGCACTCGCCTCCTCCCTCTATCTGGTGGCCTACTATCTGGGCGCCAGTCTGGGCGGGCTCTACCTCCACCCCTTCTGGGAAAAGGGAGGGCTGGGCGGACTGGTGCTGGGGATCGAGCTGGTGCTGCTCCTGACCGCAGGCCTTGGGATCTGGCTCGGCCGCCTGAAACAACGCAGCGAGCATGGGCTGACGCCTCACCACTTTGCGTAAACAAAGAAAAAGAGAGGGACACCCGGGTGCCCCTCTCTTCTAGCGATATCAATCTGCCAAGCGCTTAGTGCGTCTCGAAATAGTCGTCAGGCACCGCCACCACGGCGCCAGTGGCCACCTCTTCGGCGATCACCTCCGCCAGCGGGCGCAGGTGAAACTTGATCTGTCCGGAAGGCAGCATCAAAGCCACATCAGGATTGCGACTATCCAGCAGATTTCCGGTTTTGAAGGGAAGCTCGGGATGGCGTTCCACCAGTGCCTGAAGAGAAGGCACCACCAGCTCGATATGCTCAAGCCCGGCCTGATGAGTGCGGCCCGGTTTGGGCGCGGCCAGCTCGATACAGGGAACTCGTACCGCTCCGACCTGTACTGGCTGATGCAGCTGATAAGTAGCGATGGGACGACCGCCGATCATCCCCTCCACCAGCAACTCTCCCGCCCCTGCCAGCAGCTCGTCTAGGTGCTGATATTCGGGCAAGGTGGCGGCACGATAGCAGAGGTGGTCGATGTGAGGTTCAGCGAAAGAGAGGCCACATTCGGCCAATTCAGCCAGCAACCGGGCAACAAAAGGGGCCATCGGCCCCAGAGTAGAATCGAGTGGGTGAGACATGCTTACCATTTCTTCTTGGGTTGAAACAGGACATCAAGCTCGTCGGCTTCCTTGTCCTTGATGTTTTGCAGATCCTGCGCGCTGTTTTGCTGCTGCAGCTCTTCGAGCTCCTTGAGCCCCTGCCGCATATCCTCTTCACGAGCCAGCAGATAGGGATCCTTGTCCACTACGCTGGCCATGGCGGAGAGCCCTTTGGTGTAGAGCTGGCGGCAAGTACCGTATTGGCCCTGAATGCGGGCATCCATCGCCCGCTTGACCAGATTCGAGATGTTGATCTTGAGCTGCATCAGCTCGAGGCGGCGATCTTCCTGGGCAAACCCTTGCGGATCAATCTTGCCCTTGTTGTGCTCGACCCGCAGCACGGCCCGCATCTTCTTGACCAGCTGCAGCATCTGGATGGCCTGGCGATCGGACTCGGGCGTCTTGAAGTGCCCCTCATCCTGCGCGCTGTAGTTCTCCTGCACATTCTTTATCTGGGTCTGGACATCGATGATGCGCTGCTTGATCTGGCTGTTTGGCATCACCTGGGCAATGGCGCGATAGGCATCCAGAATGCGGTGTTGCATCAGCAGCACCATGTTTTTGGAAAAGGGCACCAGATTGACGTTCAGCAGCACCTCTTCGGTCTCGTCAGCCACCGTTTTGTGTCTGGCAACCGCGTGGCGCTTGTCCGACTCAGCTTTCTGCTTATATTGCTGCACCACGTTATAGGCGATAACCAAAAACAGGAGTGCGCCAATAGACAGCAATACCAAAGTTAAAATCATAGGATGTTCAAACCCCTGTCCCAATCCAATTGCGTGATCCTACAACAGCTTACCCACTTAAGGTAGCCTGCAGATCCCCCCTTGCCCACGATTTGTCACCAAGCTGGGCGGCGGCTCCCGGGGAGATGGCAGGATCAAGAGGGAGCGCACAAGATGTACGCTCCCTTTTAGTATCGCCCATCAGGCTCATTACTTGAGGTTAAAGCCTCGGGATTGCAGGAAGCCCAGCATAAAAGGACGGGACTCCTTGGTCAGAATGGCGCGGATCTGGCCGCTCCAGGTCTGCTGCTTGTTGTTGCTGCTGCGAGCCTGATAATAGGCCTCGATCTGCTGGTCGTACCGAGCCAGCAGGTCGCGATCCAGCTCGCGCTGATAGCGCTCCTGATGTACAACCAATGCCCGTGGCAACCGGGGTTTCTGCTCAGGCTGCTGGGCAGGATGACCGAGGCAGAGACCAAAGAGCGGGATCACCCGGTCAGGCAAACCCAGCAGCTCGCTCACCTCGGCCGGATGGTTGCGCAGACCACCGATATAAACCCCTCCCAGCCCCAGCGACTGCGCCGCCAGCAGGGCATTTTGCCCCATGATGGCACCGTCGATGGCACCGATCAGCAGCTGCTCCGCATAGCCGGTCTGGGCATCTGGCACTATCTGGCTGTGGCGGTGGTAGTCGGCGCAAAACACCAGAAACTCCGCCGCCTGTTCAACATAGGACTGATTGCCCGCCAGCTGTGCCAGCTGCTTGCGCGCTTCAGGCTCGGTCACCCGAATGATGCTGGTCACCTGCAGAAAACTTGAGGTCGATGCCGACTGGGCGGCGGCCAGAATGGCATCCAGCTGCTGCGAGCTGATGGGCTCGGCAGTGAACTGACGAATGGAACGATGGGAAAGGATAAGATCGATGGTCTGATTCATGGCACCTCCAGAGTGAGGTAACACCATAGCGAAAAAAACGAGGGAGCCCAAGGCTCCCTCGCATACCCCGTTCAGGGGGCCGGATAGACATACGGTGCTTGCAACCCGAGCGGGAAGCCAAGCGCCCAGTAGAGCAGCAGGAAGATGGTCCAGCTCACCAGGAAGGCCAGCGAGTAAGGCAGCATCATGGAGACCAGAGTACCTATCCCGGTACTCTTCACATACTGCTGGCAATAGACCACCACCAGCGGGAAGAAGACCATCAACGGGGTGATGATGTTGGAGGCGGAATCACCGACACGGTATGCCGCCTGGGTCAGCTCGGGGGAGATCCCGACAGCCATCAGCATCGGCACCAGAATGGGGCTGATCAGCGCCCACTTGGCGGATGCCGACCCCACCACCAGATTGACGGTCGCGGTCAGCAGGATCATCCCGACAATAGTGATTTCACCGGGCAGCGCCAGTGCATGCAGCACCTCGGCACCGGAAAGGGCCAGCAGGGTGCCCAGATTGGAATCGCCAAACGCCTTGATGAAGAGCGCGCAGAAGAAAGCCATCACCATGTAGGAGCCCATCTTGTTCATGGTGGCCGACATGGCGTCGATCACATCCTTGCCACTCTTGAAGTTGCCCGCCACGAAGCCGTAGACAATCCCCGGCAGGATAAAGAGCAGGAAGATGAGCGGCACGATGGATTTCATCACGGGGGCGGCAAAAGTGGTCAGCGAACCATCGGCAGCACGCAGCGGTGAATCGCTCGGTGAGAGCGCCAGCGCCAATAGCACGATGGCAGCCAGCATGGCAAACCCGGCCCAGTTGAAAGCACGGCTCTCCTGAGCTGTATAGCGGCCCATTTCGTCGGCACTCTCCAGATCGTCATTGAGCTCGACATGCTTGAGGCGGGGCTCCACCACCTTCTCGGTGACAAACCAGCCGACGCAGATGATCAGCAGGGAGGATGCACCGGTAAAGATGATGTTGCACAGGGTATTGACCATGTACTCCGGGTCAAGGATCTGGGCAGCAGACTGGGTAAAGCCCTGCAGCAATGCATCGCCACCGGATGGCAGGAAGTTGGCGGCAAAACCGCCTGAAACACCGGCAAACGCGGCAGCGATACCCGCCAGCGGATGACGACCCGCGGCGTGGAAGATGATGCCACCGATGGGGATCACCAGCACATAACCCGCATCCGCTGCGGTATGACTGACGATGGCCACCAGGATCAACATGGGGGTGAGGAAACGGGCCGGGGTCACTTTCAGCAGCTTTTTCAGACCGGTATTGATGAAACCGGACTGCTCTGCCACCCCTACCCCCAGCATGGCCACCAGCACGATGCCTAACGGGGCAAAGCCGGTAAAGGTCGTGACCATGGTGGAGAGAAACTCGGCCAGACCGGCGCCAGTCAGCAGGTTGTTGACCACTACCGCTTCGCCAGTACGGGGATTGACCAGATCAAACTGGAATTGGGACAACACCCAGGAGCCGACCCAAACGATCAGCAAGGCGTAGAGAAACAGCATGGCGGGGTCGGGTAACTTGTTCCCGGCTTTCTCGACGCCATTGAGGAAACGATTCAGCCAGCCACTGGGCGGGCTGGCCGGATGGGCCTTGGTTGCAGCATGACTCATTATTGCGGTACTCCTTCCCTAAAAAGAGGCCGCATGCTAGCAATCCTTACCGTTAACACCTATGACGCACTACAAAGAATTGATTAATTTCGATTAATTAAATCAATATAAAATGCCAAATTGTGGCCTGACGCACATTCGCTATCCTGCCATTCAAATGCTGACCAGTGGATAACGCCCTACCGGACATTCGACCACAAAGCCGCTCTCCTCGACTTGCGCCACCGTCAGCGGCTTGCTGAAGAGATAGCCCTGGAACACATGGCACCCCTGAGTCTGCAGCGCATCAAGCTCGTGTGGCTCCTCTACCCCTTCGGCCATGATACCGAGACCAAGACTGGTAGCCATAGCGGCCGTCGCCCGGATCACCGGCAGATTGAGCCCGACCACAAAGGAGCGATCCAGCTTGATGGTGTCGATAGGTAGCCGATTAAGGTAGGCCAGTGACGAGTAGCCGGTGCCGAAGTCATCGATGGCGATATTGATCCCCTGATCGCTCAAGGCATCCAGAATACCGAGACACCCCTTCATATCGAGCATCAATACGGTTTCGGTCAGCTCCAGAGTCAGGAGTGATGCCTCAACGCCATACAGCTCAAGCTGCTGACGCACCTGCACCGGCAACGAGGAAGATAGCTGGAAACCGGAAAGGTTTACCGAAACGGGCACTCGCTTGCCAAACTGCTTTTCCCATTGCGCCACCTGGGCCAGCGCGGTGCCAAGCACCCAGCTGCCGATCTCGCGGATCAGCCCCATCTCCTCGGCCAGCGGAATAAACTCCACAGGCGAGACATGACCCAGTATCGGGTTGTACCAGCGCAGCAGCGCTTCGTAGCCAATCAGCGCGCCTTTTGCTGTATCCACCTGCGGCTGGTAACAGAGGCTCAGCTCCTGTCGGCCAATTGCCTTGGCCAGGAACTGCTTGAGGTTCAACTTGCGCTGCAGGGTCTGCTGCATGCTGGGAGTAAAACGCTGCCAGCGCAGCCGCCCCATCTGCTTGGCCTGATACATGGCCATATCGGCTCGGGTGATCAGATTGTCACCGTCATCCGCGTCATCGGGATAGATGGCAATACCGATACTGCCGCCAATGGTCACTTCCGGCAGGCCGCTCAGTTGCAGCGGGCGAGTCATCTGGGAGAGCATCTGATCGGCGATTTCCTGAGCCCGTTCGCCGTTGCTGCCAAGCGGTACCAGCGCAGTAAACTCGTCTCCACCAAGGCGCGCCAGCTCCACGTCTCGCGGGCAAATCTGCTTGAGGCGACCTGCGACCCGCTCCAGCAGGCGATCGCCAGCCTTGTGACCGTAGTTGTCGTTGACCAGCTTGAAGTTATCCAGATCCATGAAGACCAGCGCAAAACGCTCGCCCAGGCCGCAATAGGCTTCGAGGGATTTCATCAAGCCATAACGGTTGAGCAATCCGGTCAGGGAGTCGTGCCAGGCAAGGTGGCGATGCTCCAGCTCTTCGAGCTTGCGATCGGTGATATCCCGCATGGTGAGCAGGATCCGCGCCCCTTGCTGGATATAACGGAACTGATACTGGAACCAGCGCATCCCCTTGAGGGTACGACACTCCCCCTCGGTCACCACCTCATCAAGACGGGACAGCTTCTGGTAAAAGCCGCCATCCTTGTTGGCAAAAATCTGGGAGAGCTGGGTGATCCGGTGGCCAAAGCACATCTCGAAGTGGTAATTGCCGCTCTCGAACGCCCCTTTGCTGTCAAACAGACAGGCCAGGGTATCGCCAGTCGCCAGAGAAGATTCCTGATAGAGGGTATCCGAGTCGAGCACCGCCTCGGTCATCATCATCAAACGCCCCGCGATCTGCACCCCGGAAAGACGCAGGTAGATCTGCTTTTTGATCCCCTTTGGAGAGAGGGTCCACCACTCGTTGTAGCTGCGCCCCAGCTGAAAATCACCGAGATAGCGCTGCAACAGCAGATCGATGGCGGTTGCCATATCGGCAGAGAAATCCCGCGCGCACAACTCGTCAAGGGAGGCCGCCTCCCACACCAAGAGTGCGGCACGGTTTGCCCAGAAAATATGGTGATGCTCGATGTCATACACCCAGATCGGTGTATGCAGCACGTCCATGGTTTTCAGTAACCGTTCATCAAGCGTATTCATCTGGTTAATGTCATTCATGCGGGAGGGTCACTGGCCACCGGAAAACGGATCACGCAAGCTGCCACTGGCAGAATGCAAGATGCAAATATCTCTCGACTCGTATCTCACTAACATGGTCAAGAGCAGGAAAACCATTTCATATATCGACGACAGCTCAGCATATCTTGAATTATCGGCAATGACTTAATCCGAAGCTCAGTCTGTCAAAAAACATTGCTTGTTCAATTTTTATCTTTTTTTCTCAGATAAAACAAGCACTAAGAGTTGCTCACTCGAGACCATACATGTCAATTTTTCAATTCAATACAATATGTTTACTATCAATAAACTAATCAAAAACAATAACTATCTCTCTACTCTGCGATAAAACTTTCATTAATTAACCAAGCGGATGGTTAAACAGACAAAAAGACGCCGGCATGTTCAAAAATGAAGCAATAACGGCAAAATGTCGGTTCATAAATTCAAGTTATGTTTGAAAAGAGACAAAACTGCGAATATATGATCTGGCTCACATTTTCTTGCGACGGAAAATAGACGGCTAGAGGGAGCCATCATCCCCTCTGTCACCCACCGGTTGCAGTTTCTGGCAAGAGATAACGGCTATTTTGCAGATCAGCACATCCTTTATCGCCAATCAGCACCCTGCGAACCGAACCTCTCCAGCTCGGACCAACAGCTAGCCTTCACACTACCTATAAAAGTGAGTAACAAAATAGTATCAATAGAAATCGAACCCAGATCAATTAAACGCTGAATTACGCTTGCCAACCCTGAATGCTCTTTTTAAGGTGGCCCCCTTGTTACACCAAGAACAGCGTTTATGAAGCACATCGAAGAGTTCTACCTGTTCGTCAAGGTGGTGCAAGAGGGAGGTTTCTCCCACGCCGCAGCCGCACTGGGCATGCCAACAGGCACCATCAGTCGACGCATATCCCAGCTTGAAGAGCACCTGGGATGTTCCCTGCTACACCGCTCGACCCGCAAACTTCGGATGACCGACGAGGGGCTGCGCTACTATGAACGCCTCTGCACCCCGCTTGGCGAAATCGAACAGGCCACCGGCGAGATCCAGGGCAAAGAGGCCGACATCTCCGGCATAATCCGGATTGCGGCGCCCATCGCCCTCTCCAATACCATCCTGATCGATATGCTGGCCGAGTTCGGGTTGCACTATCCCGCGGTGCAATTCGAGATCTCCCAGACCAACGATCACCAGCACCTGTTCGATAACGACCGGGATCTGGTTTTCTTCAACGGTGAGCTGCCCCAATCCCTGCCCAATGCGCGCTGTCTTGGCCACATCGAGTACGGGCTCTTTGCCTCACCGCTCTATCTGGCCAAAAAAGGGACTCCAGCCCACCCCAATCAGCTGGAAGAGCACGATCTCATCTACTGCTGGCCTCACCAGCACTGGCAGCTGACCGACAAGGAGGGGCAGCTTGTCTGCATCAAACGGGGCGCCAAGCTGGCGGTTAACCAGACCCAGGCGGCCGTGCGTGCCGCCAGACGCCATCTGGGGATCGTCAACGCTCCGCTCCACTACGTGCATAGCTTCTTGCAGGATGAGCAGTTGCGCCCCGTGCTGCCAGACTGGCAAACCGGCAATCGCCCCTTCTACATGCTCTGCTGCCAGCACCAGTTCGCCCCGTTGCGTGTTAAGATGTTTGCTGAATTTGTTGAAAAATATTCCGCGCGCTATCGCAACAGACAGTGGGACAATCAATTTTCACAAGGTGATACCCTCACCCATTGCATCTGACCGTTAGCGGGCCACACTTAATAGCATTCCTTGCCAACAGAGCCTGCCTAACACCATGAATGTATTGATCTGTGATGACTCCGGGTTCGCCCGCAAACAGTTGGCGCGGGCCCTCCCCGCCGACTGGAAAGTCGACTTGCACTATGCAGCCAATGGTCTTGAAGGGATCGAGCAGGTGCTGATGGGCCATGGTGACCTCATCTTTCTCGACCTCACCATGCCGGAAATGGATGGTTATGGCGTGCTGGAGACCCTCCAGCGGGAGGGGCTGCGCAACAAGGTCATCGTGGTCTCCGGGGATATCCAGCCAGAAGCCTACCAACGGGTGATGGGACTGGGTGCGCTCGATTTCATCAAGAAACCCGCGGCCCCCGAAACCCTGCTTGCCCTGCTCAAACAGCACGGTTTCTGGAGTGCAGAGCCAGGCAACACAGCCGCAACGGCTGCGGCGCCAACCGGTGGCGTCGTCGCCGATGCAGGCGTCAAGATCACTCCGGAGATCCGCGACGTCTATCAGGAGCTGGCCAACGTCTCCATGGGCCAGGCCGCCGACTTGCTGGCCCGGCTGCTCAACGCCTTCGTGGTATTGCCGATCCCGAACGTCAACGTGCTGGAAGTATCAGAGTTGCATATGGCCCTCTCTGCCGCAGCCGACTCGGATACTCTCTCCGCCGTCTGTCAGGGCTTTATCGGAGCGGGGATCGCCGGCGAAGCGCTGATCCTGTTCCATGACTCCAGCTTCAAAGATTTGGCCAAGCTGATGAACCATCAGGGGACGCTGGATCGCACTGCCGAGCTGGAGCTGCTGATGGATACCGCCAACGTGCTGATCGGCGCCTTCCTGCGCGGCTACGCCAACCAGCTCGACACCCCCTTCAGTCAGGGCCACCCGGTGGTTCTCGGCCAACACAGACCCATCAACGAGCTCATCAACACCAATAAGAGTCGCTGGCGCCGCACCCTAGCCATCGAGATCAACTACCGGATCCAGGATTACGCAGTACAGTGCGATCTGCTGCTGCTGTTTACCGAAGATTCCATCGCCACCATGAACAACAAAATCATGCACATGCTCTAGGAGTGACTATGGAAATCCGCGAATTTCACTGGTTGATGAACATAGTCCAGAACCTGGACGTAGGATTGGTGGTGCTCGACAAGGAGTACAAGGTTCAGGTGTGGAACGGCTTTATGGAGAGCCACAGCGGGCGGCTGGCTGGCGAAGTACGCGATGGCGTATTGTTCGACCTCTTCCCCGATGTGGATCGGGCTTGGTTCGAGCGCAAGGCCAATATGGTGTTCAAGCTGAACAACCGCGCCTTCAGCACCTGGGAACAGAAACCCTATCTGCTGCGCTTCTCCAACTACCGCCCCATCACCGGCTCGGCCCCCCATATGTTCCAGAACCTGACGCTGGTGCCACTCGCCGATTTCGGTGGTCAGGTGACCCACATCGCGGTGATGATCTACGATGCCACCGATGAGGCCATGCTGATGAGCGGCCAGCGGCAGGCTTGAGGTTGTAGCCAATAACACAGGGCGCCGCGGCGCCCTGTGTTATTTCGATATAAACAAGTCTCGCTATAAACGAGAGTCTGTATCACCAAGCGCTATCAACGCCCCCCGAGATACTCGGTAAAGGCATCGATCACCTCTTCGATATCGTCGTCATTGATCTGCAGATGCGTCACCAGCCGCAGCTCGCCATAACCGGAGAAGAGAATGCCCCGCTCCTTCATAAAGGCGAGCAGCTGTGCCGGCTCCCCTTTGGCAAGGCGTAGAAATACCATGTTACTCTGCACCAGCGAGAGATCGAGCTCGATGCCAGGCAGCGCAGCCAAACCTTCGGCCAACCGTTTGGCTCGGCGATGATCATCAGCCAGGCGCGCAACATGTTGCTCGAGGGCAAACAGGCCTGCTTGTGCCAGCATCCCCGCCTGACGCATGCCACCACCTACCATTTTGCGCAGACGACGTGCCCGGGCGATAAAGTCACGATCACCGACCAGCAGAGATCCCACCGGCGCTCCCAGCCCCTTGGAGAGGCAGATGGATATACTGTCAAACGGCGCGGCAATTACCTCCGCCAGGATATCACTGGCAACGGCCGCATTGAACAGCCGGGCCCCATCGAGATGCAGTTTCAGACCATGCTTAGCAACGAAGGCCCCCATCTCTTGCAGGTAGGAGAGTGGCAGCACCTTGCCGTTATGGGTGTTCTCAAGGCAGATAAGGCGAGTCTGAACAAAATGTGCATCGTCTGGCGCCAGAGCGGCCTTGATGTCGTCGAAGGCCAGAGTGCCATCACGCTGCATAGGCAGCGGTTGCAACGCCACAGAGCCGAGCACCGTACTCCCCTGCGCTTCAAACCGGTAGATATGGGCGCCAGCGCCAAGAATAGCGCCTTCACCGCGCTGGCAATGGCTCATGACCGCCAGCAGATTGGACATGGTTCCCGATGGCACAAACAGAGCAGCCTGCTTGCCAAGCAACTTGGCCCCATATGCTTCCAGCGCATTGACGCTCGGATCTTCGCCGTAGACATCGTCACCGACTTCGGCATGGAGCATGGCCTGACGCATGGCATCAGTCGGCTGGGTAACCGTATCACTTCGTAAATCGATATAGCGCATGAGATCCCTCCTGAAACAGGAGAGTGACGTTAGCCATGCCCCCCCTGTTTGGCAAGGGGAGAGGCCGGATTATGTGAGGTAAATGGGGGCACAGATAGCCATGCAACTCCCTTTACCAGAGGAGTTGCTGACCGTTGAGATCCAGTAGCTGACCCGATTGAGACAAAGACAAGCCATCGATCAGGTTGAGCAGCTTGCTCGCCACCTCGGCAGGATCCTGCAGCTGGTCTGCAGGCAGTTCAGCCAGAAAAGGAGCATTCATCGGAGAGTCCATCAAGCCGGGCGCGACCGCAATCACCCCCGCCTGTGCAAAACGTTCCGCCCACTCAAGAGCAAGGGTCTTGACCCCCATATCGAGCGCCGCCTTGCTCATCCGATAGCTGTAGCGGCCCCCCGACACATTGGCACTGATAGAGCCTGCCAGATCCGAGATGGCACAAAGCCAGACCTTGTGATCATCCTTCATCATCCGGCTCAGGCGAGCCGCCAAAGCCAGCGTCGGCCAGGCATTGGCCAGCAGACTGTCACACAACCATTTGGGCACTACCTCCTCCACCCGTCGCTCCGGCATGGAGCGGGCATCATGGAGCAGCCCTATGGTGTTGATGACGACAGAGGGGAGCGGATCCACTTCATAGGTCGTAAACAGCGCATCAAACGAGATGACGTCGACCTCCTGCAGCGGGAAAAAGGATCCGACAGGAAGCCCTTTTGGATAGTCGCGCCCAGCCAGCAGAAAGGTCTCATCCCTTACCATCAGCTCTCTTGCCAGCGCCGAGCCAAGCGCACCGCTTCCGAGGATCAGATAACTCATCGCCATTCCCTGGTTCATGAATTTGTTTAGAGCGTATCAGAATAATCGCGGCCCGTGACCAGGCCTCAACACGCTCGTTAACCCACCTAAGCTTCCCCCATATGCCGGCCAAACTCGCGGGCCAGCGCCAGATCGAGAAAACCATCCCCCTTTTTATGGGTGCGCAAAAACTGGTAGAAGGCGAGCATGGTCACCAGCGCCTCCTCATCCGGCAGCGCGAGCTCGGGTTGCTGCTCCTGGAGCAGTTGCTGCGCCGCCCCGAGCGCCTCTCTATCAACTACCTCAGCCTGTCGATAGAGATAACCGCAGCCGGTTGCCAGCCATTCGAGCGAACAGTTGGCCCCCATCGCAATCTGGTTGGCCCGCGCCAACCCGGGCTCAGCCCCTTTCAGGTATTTGCGGATCAGCGCCTCGCTCAATCCTACCTTGCGAGCAAAAGCGCTGATGCTCCCCTCCCCGATGAGACTCTGCAGCCGCTCGGCAAACCCATCCATCTGTGACTCTCCAATCAGAACTAAAGTACGAACCGTGCCAATCCACATTATTGCTTTGCCAGCAACATGGGGCCAAGATGCCGGCAGCCGCAATTTATCTTTCTGACCTTTCAAGGAGTCAACCATGTCTGTATCCCGCGTCAGCCTGCATCCACAAGGCCCCACCTTCTCCCGTATCATCATGGGGTACTGGCGCCTGATGGAGTGGCATCTCACCCCGGCAGCTCTGCTCGACCTGATGAAATACCATCTGGATCTGGGAGTTACCACAGTCGACCACGCCGACATCTACGGCGGCTACCAGTGCGAGGAGGCCTTTGGCAACGCCCTGCGTCTTGAGCCTTCCCTGCGCGACCGGATGGAGATCGTCACCAAGTGCGGTATCGCCCTCACCGCCAAACCGCAGCACGCTCTCAACCACTACAACACCGGCAAGAGCCATATCATCGCCAGTGCCGAAGCCTCGCTGCACAAGCTCGGCACCGACTATCTGGATCTGCTGCTGATCCACCGTCCGGATCCCCTGATGAACGCCGATGAGGTAGCCGATGCCTTCATCACCCTGAAGCAGGCTGGCAAGATCAAGCATGCCGGTGTCTCGAACTTCACCGCGCGCCAGTTTGAACTGCTGCAATCCCGCCTCTCCTTCCCGCTGGTAACCAACCAGCTGGAGATCTCGCCGCTGCATCAGGAGGGGACGCTCGATGGCACTCTGGACCAATGCCAACAGCTCAATATCAAGCCGATGGCATGGTCATGCCTGGGCGGTGGCCGGCTGTTCAACGATCACGCTTGCGAGCCGCTGCGGGCTGAGCTTGATCGGATCCGCGCTGAAGTGGGAGCCCAGACCATCGAACAGGTAGTCTATGCCTGGGTCATGATGCTGCCAAGCCAGCCGCTGCCGCTGATCGGTTCAGGTAAGCGGGAACGGATTGCTGCCGCCGTTGCATCAGAGTACATCAAACTTGATCGTCAGCAGTGGTTCCGCATTCGCAAGGCTGCGCTCGGTTACGACGTACCCTAATACAAGTGAAAACCGCCAGAAACAAAAACGGCATGGGGATAACCCATGCCGTTTTGCATTACTGAGGCACCTTAGCGATGGCGCTGCTGAGGGCGGCCACGGGGGGCATCTGTCTTCGGTTTGGCCTGGTTGACCGTTACGGTGCGCCCACCAACTTCAGTGCCATGCAGGCCCGCAATCGCCTTTTCGGCGTCAGCGTTGGCCGGCATTTCAATGAAACCAAACCCCTTTGACTGGCCTGTATCGCGGTCGATGATGATATCAACCTTGTCGACCTGTCCAAACTGGCTGAACAGAGTTTTCAGTTCGTCGGCCGTCATGCGGTACGACAGATTACCTACGTAAATCTTCATGCCATCCACTCTCGATTCAAGGTGCCTTCTCTATGCAATCACCAGCATAACGGTAAGGGCACAACCCCTATGCCAGCCCTGCCATGGCTTCATGCCGTGGCTCTCTCCACACTGTTTTCAAGTGATTGATCTCTTGGGTGAACAGTGCAGACAAGATCAATTCGAGTCACTGGCAGTATCCGAGCTTTACCGGGAATTGTCGAGAAAATAGTCTGTTCAGGCTGGCTGTAACGCCGACAGCTGCAGCAGCAGAGCGCGGCGGCCATGCCAGGCCCGTTTAAACCCGAAGCGATAGACAGAGGGGCTGACCAGATGCAGCTCACCCGCCTTGAGATCCAGCAGTGCCATGGCAGCGACAAGCTCAGGCTCGCTCAACTGCAGATCCAGACTGAAATCGAGCCACTGGCCATCATGGCCTACCCGCCGCTCCTGCTCGATGTAAACCAGCTGGCTGCGCGGCACCGCCAACGCCTCGTTCTTGTTGCCATTGAGCAGATAGATGTGAGCTTCATCCCAGCCAAGCTCTGCCAGCCGCCACGGTTGCCAGCTGCGCGGCAGGGCCACCATCAGAGCTATGATGCCGCCAAAGAGGGTACCGACCCAGTTGAGCAGCGCCATCCCCTCCCGACCATGCCACAAGGAAACCGCCACCACGCTCCAGCTCACTAGCAACAGCAGAAAAATGACGCAGTGATAGCGGACTGCCGGCGGCATCAGCAGTTGCACCTGCTTGTTGGCCAGCAAGGATGTAATAGGCATGAAAAGCTCCTGTCATCACGAAATGGCGCCATTGTGAATAGCCATAGCGCGACTGACAAGGGGCTTTTCTTTGTCATCCTCCTATAAAATCAATACCATGGCGTAAATGATTCTCAGTGGAACCTGCTCCTTGCTCAGCTCGCAACCCTGCGTACGCTTTTGTAGCGTCAATAAATTCTACGGCGACTTTCAAGCCCTCAATCAGATTGACCTCACCATAGAGCGGGGAGAAAAGTGGGTGATCTGCGGCCCCTCGGGCTCCGGTAAATCGACCCTGATCCGCACCATCAACGGGCTGGAGGGGATCGATAGCGGCCAGCTATCCCTCTTTGGCGAACCTGTAAGCCCCGCCTATGTGCGCCGCCTCAAGGGGCGGGTCGGCATGGTATTTCAGCAATTCAACCTCTTTCCCCATATGACGGTGCTGGAAAACCTGATGGTGGCGCCGGTGCACACCTTGGGATTGTCGCCACAGGCGGCGCGGGAGCGCGCACTCGGCTTGCTCGAACGGGTACGCATTCAGGCGCAGGCTGATAAATACCCCCACCAGCTCTCCGGCGGTCAGCAGCAACGGGTCGCCATCGCCCGCTCCCTCTGCATGCAACCTGAGTTGATGCTGTTCGACGAGCCCACCTCGGCCCTCGATCCCGAGATGATCCGCGAAGTGCTGGATGTGATCCGCGAGCTGGCAGACGAGGGCATGACCCTGATCTGCGTCACCCACGAGATGGGCTTTGCCCGTCAGGTGGCAGATCGGGTCATCTTTATGGACGAGGGACGGATCATCGAATCGGCACCACCCGCCCAGCTGTTTGGCAACCCGGCCCAACCGCGAACCAGAGCCTTTCTGGAGCAGGTGCTCAGCTACCATGACTAACACAAAACCCGTGCGGCTGCTCGGCTGGCTCTGTGGCACTCTTGTGCTCTCTCTGTTGCTCGGCTGGAGCATATATAGCGGCGCGCAAGCGATGGGATATGAGTGGCAGTGGCCACGCGTGCTGCCTTTTTTAGGCGAGTGGGATGAGGGGACATTTTATGCCGGCCCCCTGCTAAACGGATTGCTGGTGACTTTGCAGGTCGCGCTGCTCAGTTTGCTCGGCACCCTGGCGGTCGGGATCTGCGTGGTGAGTCTGCGTCTGCTCCCCTCCCGCCTCGGGCCACTGCTTGCCATCGCCTATTTGGGCTTGGTGCGAACCACACCACAGCTGGTGCAGCTCTATATTCTCTACTTCCTGCTCGGCCCCATGCTGGGGCTGGCGCCACTGACCTGCGCCGTACTGAGCCTCTCTCTCTATCAGGGCGCCTTCACCGCCGAAGTGCTGCGGGCGGGGATCAAGGCGATTCCCCAAGGCCAGTGGGAGGCGGCGCGTACCCTCGGCCTGTCGCGTGCCATTACCCTGCGCAAGGTGATCCTGCCGCAGCTGGTTCGCATCACGCTGCCACCGCTCACCAACGAGCTGGTATCGCTGATCAAACATTCGGCACTGGTCAGCGTCATAGCCATCTTCGATCTGACCAACGAAGGGCGTACTCTGGTGGCCGATACGTTTCTGACTTTCGAGGTGTGGTTCACCGTGGCCGCCCTCTATTTGCTGTTAACGCTGACCCTCTCCGGCTGTGCCCGGCTGCTCGCCCGGTATCTGGATCCGGAACAACAAGGACGCCAATCATGACAATTTCCATCAAAACCGCGCTATCGGGTGCAGCCCTGCTGTTAGCGACCCTCTTGACACCGGTGCATGCAGACACAGCCCCTTCTGATACCCAGGCCCGGATCGAACAGAGCGGCACCCTGCGGGTCGGCATGTCCACCTTCGCCCCCTGGGCGATGCGGGACAAGCAAGGGGCGCTGATCGGCTTTGAGATCGATGTCGCGCGGCGCCTCGCTACCGATCACGGCTGGCAGGTGGAGTTCGTGCCCACCGCCTGGGATGGCATCATCCCCTCCCTGCTAGCGAAAAAGTATGACGTCATCATCGGGGGCCTCACCATCACCCCGGAGCGGGAGAAGAGCGTGCACTTCACCCACCCCTATTCCCACTCGGGCGTCCAGCTGGCCGCTTCAAGCTCGCTCGCCAAAGAGAAGAAAACCATCGCTGACTTCAACCAGCGCGGGGTGATCTTGGCGGTGCGCCGTGGCGCGTCGCCGGTACAGGTTGCCAAGGCCAACTTCCCCAAGGCAACCCTGCGCCAGTTTGACGATGAATCTCAGGTATTTCAGGAGGTGTTGAACGGTCGCGCCCACGGCGCTCTCTCCTCCTCGCCAAAACCGGAGCAGGAGACGCTGCGCCACCCCGATGCCCTGTTCATGCCGTTTGCCGAGCAGCTGACTCAGGGCGATGAAGGGTTTGCCCTGCGCAAGGGAGATAACACGCTGGCCGAGCAGTTCAACGAGTGGATCGACGCCCGACAGGCCGATGGCTGGCTCAAGGCCCGTCACAACTACTGGTTCAAGTCGCTGGCATGGGAATCACAGGTCGCCAACCCCTGATGCAACGCTTGATAAGCCGCACTCTCAAACGATTCAGCTGGCTGGACGGCGTCATAGTGCTGCTGTTGGCACTGGCGGGACTCTGGCTGGCCAGCCGCATCCACATCGGGGTCGCCTATGAGTGGCACTGGCACGATGCCTTCGCTCTGCTCTTTACTCATGGCCCCCATGGCGAGACGCCCTACTTTTTCAGCGGTCTGCTCACTACCCTGCGTATCGCGCTGCTTGGCATGGTGCTGGCGCTGCTGCTCGGCACTGCGCTGGGCGTGGCTGCGTTTAGTCGTCGCCCGTTTCTGGTTCTGCCAGCCACCCTCTTTATCCAGCTCATCCGCAATCTGCCGCCACTGGTCTTTATCTTCATCTTCTACTTCTTTATCGCCAACCAACTGTTGCCTGCGAGCGGTCTCTCAAGCTGGTTCGGCAACATCTCTATTGCCCCCTGGCTGGAAGCGCTGTTTGGCCCGCCGGCTCGCTGGGAGAATCTTATCTCCGGCACCCTCTGCGTCGGCATGATCAGCGCCGCCTTCGTCGCCGAGATCGTCCGTGCCGGCCTTGCCGCCATCCCCAAAGGACAGTGGGAAGCGGCCCACAGCCTCGGGTTATCCCCCTGGATGCGCCTGCGCCATGTGATCCTGCCGCAGGCGATGCTGTTGATGTTGCCTCCCCTCACCGGCCAGCTCATCGCACTGGTGAAGGATACGGCCATCGTTTCGCTTATCTCGGTGCAGGAGCTCACCTTCGTCGGCACCGAGATGGCCAACTCGAGCGGGCTAGTTTACGAGATCTGGCTGCTGGTGGCGGCCGCCTATTTATTGATATGTTTGAGTCTGTTTATTCTGCTCAGCCGACTCGAAGCGAAACAAGGAGCACGCAAATGCTGACGTCCCTGTTACTGGCGACTGTGTTGCAAGCCGAAGCAATCGGCGGATACACCGCCGGCTGTCTCAAAAACGGAATGGCGCTGCCGCTGGAGGGCCCTGGCTATCAGGTGATCCGCACCAAGCGCTTGCGCTACTACGGCCATCCCGACCTCATCCACTATCTGCAGACACTGGCCAACCAGACCCGGATGGCCGGATTGCCGGATCTCTATATCGCCGATCTGGCAATGCCCCATGGAGGCCCCTTTACCACCGGCCATCGCAGCCACCAGACCGGCCTTGATGCCGACATCTGGTTTCGCATGGCCAACCGCCCCATCAGCAAATGGGAGCAGGATGCCCCCAAGGAGTGGGCGCTCATCGACGAGCCCAGCTATAAGATGCTGCCGGGCCGCTTCGGGCCGCAGCAGCTCACCCTGTTGCGACTGGCGACCAGCAAACCCGAGGTGGCCCGCATCTTTGTCAATCCGGTAATCAAGTCGGCGGTCTGCCAGCAGGCTGGTGATGAACCCTGGGTTGCCAAGCTTCGCCCCTGGGTTGGCCACTTCAGCCATTTTCACGTGCGGCTGCGCTGCCCGACGGGCAGTCCTGATTGCGAGCAGCAAGCGCCTATTCCCCCCGGCAACGGCTGCGGTGCCGAGCTGGCCTCCTGGCTGAAAGACAAACCGCAGCTGCCCAAGGTGTCCAGCATCAACAAGATGCCTGTGCTGCCCGCGCGTTGTCGCAACTGACCCCAAGCTGTTATGGTGGTTCCCTGTTTCGCAAGCCATTAATGATGGAGAACAACAAGATGGCCATATCAATCTGGCGCAAAACCACGCAGAGCCTGCTGACCCTGACCCTGCTGCTGGGCCTGACCGGCTGCGGCATGAACAACATCCCGACACTGGATGAGCAGGTCAAAGCCACGTGGGGACAGGTTGAAAACCAGTACCAGCGCCGGGCAGATCTCATCCCGAATCTGGTAGCAACCGTGAAAGGCTATGCCAGCCATGAGCAGGAGACCCTCAAGGCGGTCACCGATGCCCGATCCCGGGTTGGCAGCCTGCAGGTGAGCGACCCGGCCCAGCTCAAGGAGTTTGAAGCGGCGCAGAATCAGCTCACCAGCGCCCTCTCCCGCCTGATGGTGGTTGTGGAACGTTATCCGGAGCTCAAGGCGGATCAACAGTTCCTCACCCTGCAGGCCCAGCTGGAAGGGACGGAGAACCGTATCGCCGTAGCCCGCCGCGACTACATCGAGGCGGTGCGCCAGTTCAACACCGAGATCCGCACCTTCCCCGGGGTTATCTGGCACAAGATGCTCTACTCCGATCTGGAGGCCAAACCCAGCTTCAGTGCCAAACCCGGTGCTGACGAAGCGCCCAAGGTGAGCTTCCAATGAAAATGATGCTGCGCTGGTTTCTTCCCTGTCTGCTGCTCTGGGCCAGTGCCCTGCAAGCGGCACCGGACTTCCCGACGCTGAGCGGACGGGTCGTGGATGAAGCCAGTCTGATGTCCCGCAAACAGGCCCACCAGCTAACCCAGCAGCTGGCCGCCTTTGAAAAACGCAGCGGCATCCAGCTGGTCGTGGTCTCCGTCGACAGCTTGCAGGGCGAGACCATCGAAGAGTATGGCTATCAGCTGGGCCGGCACTGGGGGATCGGACAGAAGGGCAAGGATAACGGCGTCCTGCTGCTGATCGCTCAGGACGAGCGCAAGGTTCGCATCGAAGTGGGCTATGGGCTGGAAGGTGATCTGCCCGATGCCATTGCCGCCAACATTATTCAAACCCGGATCCTGCCTGCATTCAAACGGGGTGACATGGTGGCCGGGGTCGTTGCCGGCAGTCAGGCGATCATGCAGGCGCTGGGCGGCCAGTATCAGCCGACCGACAACGCCAGCAAGGAGGACAAACTCGGCGGCCCCTGGTTATTCATCCTGATGGTGATTGCGATGATCGTGCTCCATAACCTGCGAGGAGGCGGTGGTGGCCCGGGCGGGCGACGTCGTTCGGCCTACATGGCAGGGGGATTTGGAGCTGGCTCCTTTGGCAACCGCTCTGGCGGTGGCTTCAGCGGGGGTGGCGGCAGTTTTGGGGGCGGTGGTGCCTCTGGTGGTTGGTAACAGGGATTAAGAGACGACAACATGATTTCCAAACAGTTTTATCACACGCTTCAGGCC
>NZ_CAWNWX010000019.1:0-3136 GCF_963878195.1 Aeromonas sp. HMWF016 | reverse complement strand
GGTAAGAGGTAACCGTATGTTTGACCTACAGGATTTTATAAAAAATGCAATGCCACAAAGTCGTCGCCAGTTTCTAACATTTTCATCTGCCTCAATTATCACTATGGCTGCGAGTTCTGCTTTTCCTGTCTCTGCTAAAGCAGCTAGTTGGCTTATAGAAAAAACAGGCAATGATATTAATGAGTTAGATAATATCGACTACTATGTAAAGAGTAGTAACTTAATTCCAGATTCTGACACCATCCACTTCGAAGTTGATACTGATGAAGCTCTCTATTTTTCTCATGTTATGTTTCAAGAACTAATGAAAAAAGAGTTTCAGCAGCAGCAAGGGGCTCTTTCAGAACGACTCAATCTTGCCCCTAACAATAATATTTTAGAGATGAACGATGGTTATGATTCTCTGAATGGTATATTTGATCAATACAAAGAATTCTTTGTCAGTAATGTGACTGAATACATAAGCAGCTTATTGCAAAACAGCTATGCAACTCAAACTGATGTGTCAGTAAGAGATCGTGTTGCCTACAATTCATGGGATATGATCAAGGTAAATGCAAAAAAGCAGGTTGTTGAGAAAGGTGAAGCTTTTCGCGAAATTATGGATCGGCTCTATGCCATTGCAACCCAAGAGTGCCAATCTCATGCCTTGCAGGGATTTAAAGGTAGTGATTGGGCTAGAAAATTGATGAACTATTATCAAGAAAGCTCGACTCTGGAGATGTTGATTTCTTGCTTTCAAGCACAAGAGGCTAATCAAGCAGCCTTCTCATCAGCTATGCATAAGGTCTATAACACATTCCATAAGGTGCGGGCTCTGAACTGTTCTTCACCAGACAAAATTCCAGAGCATGAATTGCGAGACTTCGAACGAATGCTATATGGAGCGGTTTATAGCGGTCTAGCTATGAGCATGAGTTGGGGTAACAGTCAAGAAAATAATTCGGTACTTGGACGAGACGATAGTTTTAATGACGTTCAGAACTATCTTCAGAGTCAAAATACTGGGAATGAGGAAGTAACTTCATACTGGAAAGAATTCTTCGAGATAACCCCCCCAACTATATTTTGGGCTGCACTTAATGAGATTGATTTCACCGACTTGACCTTGGGAGATAATGCGGCACATAGGAAAATAATTGAAAAATTTCCTGCTTTGGAAACAGCAAGACGCTCACGTGGGGATATGTTTGTAAGTAGTTTTGCGATGCTGCTTGCATTGAGTCATTTTAGTTGGGCTAGCGCATCAGATCGTGATGGGGATACGTCTCCATTAGCGTTGGCTGAGCTGGGTATAGGTCTATTCAATGACGGTCTCACTGCTTCTTATGAGCTAATTTTGACCAAACTCACAACTATGCTATTTGGTAATGAGCAACCGCTTACAGATGCAATTGCCAATACAATGAGTAAGTTTGGTCGATTCATGCGCAGTTTATGTACACAAGGAAGGGTTTCATTTATATTTAGTCCGGAAAGAAATGTTGCAGAAAAGCTATTTATGGGGAGTTCTAGTGTAAAATCAATTATAGAAAAGTGCTTTGTAGTTCTTTCAGCTTTGGGGGCTGCCTTTGCGGCTTATAGCTTGGCACAAGCTATTGAGAATGGAAGTGTTGCTGATATTGTTTTTGCGTCAATTAATATGTTTTTAGCGGGCGCAACATTTATGATTTCAATTGCTGCTGTGCTAGGTATATCGACAGGCCCACTTGGAATAGTTATTGCCGTTGTAGGTATCATCATTGCCATTGCTCAGTGGATTTATAGTCTGTTGCACCAAGAGCCTATTCCTCCTACACCGATCCAGATTTTCACTGATGATGTAATGAGGCCTGCTGATTTAATTCATCCAGACAGTGGAAACTTTGTATGCATGGCTCAAGATTATTGGGGGAAGTATACTGCACCATTCAATACAAGGACGATGGATACGGACTGGCATGATAGTCTTACGACACAAGATAGTCGGGACTATCCAGAGCGAGGAGCTCTAATTACCGCTCAAAATGGTAAAATATATTATTTTGGCAATTTATATGATCCTAAAGTAGGTGATTCCAAAACATTTTTTAAGAATGGCACGCATCGGTTGGATGGATGGAACATATCAAGCTCATTTGAAAGGAATGGCTGTACCCAAGTGGTCGAATCTCGCTCTTCATCTGGTAAGACTAGAGTTCTATTTAGTGCAAAAGCATATGAGTCTGATGTTCCAGGTTCACAATGGGGAGATCGCCTGTTTATAAGTGATGGGATTGAAATACCCCCTCTCCCTTCTTGTATATCAGATGGTGTTATTGACTATAGCCAAGGTGTAAATGAGATTCCATTGGATATATCTGCAATTAATGAACTTGATGATACGATGTTTGTAGTATTCACTCGCTCACATATCTATCAAATGCGTGGAAATAGTTTCTCTCGGGTTATTGAATTTTATAACTGCTTTCAAGAGGAGGATACCACGACAAATGGTAGTCGTGGAATGTTTTCTTTATTGACATCTGTAGTTATTGATACGACAGTTCATTTGTTTTATACATTTAAGTCAAAATATTATGATGATAATCTTTACCATTACACACTAACAATGGATCAAGATGGAAACTATACCATACTTGAACTATTGCAAACGATGGACAGCTCTCTTATTGAAGATACCAAGGGCGATGTTATAAACATCGTAGGAACTAAATATCCTGCAACCAAAGAGACCTCAGCGAGAATATGTTTCTTTGCCGCAGGGGCAAGTAAATATAAGCGATTCGGTGCTATTGAGTTGGAAAACTCGACATCATATGGGAGAACGAATAAAGCCTTGATACCACTATATGATGGAGTTGCCTTTACTATGCCGGGAGCATTCTACGGATTCTATAAAAATGCATTCATCGCAAACTAATGGATAAATCTGTAAATAGTTAACTTTATGTTTCTGGTCAAACCATTAGGTACTTAGCATATTTATTTGCCCCCAATTGAATCTCATTTTTGGTTTCGATGGAGGCCTTTTTGGTTCCTATAATGAATAATTAGCTATCGAATGATAAAAGTCATACTTCCATATTGCCATACAAGGCAGTCCACTTTAAGCTGCAATCTGATTTCGCATGGAAGGTGATAATGGTTATTACAT
>NZ_CAWNWX010000018.1:0-6185 GCF_963878195.1 Aeromonas sp. HMWF016 | reverse complement strand
TCACAGAACAGCAATTATCCCTTTGGGGGTAAATGTTTTTGTTTGTGATATGACGCGCCCTGTAAATAGGTTCAATCCCTGTGGAATTGATAGAGATCAATACTGAGGGGGAGGTGAGTCCTTAGCATTTCCGCTGTTAAGCATTTATCAGACAAGTGCTCACTACGGGAATAAGAAGAATGGTCGAGGATAATTTTTTATCGGCTCATGGGATTAATCGCCGTGATTTTATGAAATTGTGTGCCGGGATGGCCGCAACCCTGGGATTAAGTCAGAATGCCGTCGCCAAGATGGCCACTGCGCTCACCAGTCCCGAGCGGCCGCCGGTGATCTGGATAGGGGCGCAGGAGTGCACCGGCTGTACCGAGTCGCTGCTGCGGGCCACGCACCCCACCATCGAGAACCTGATCCTCAACACCATTTCGCTGGAGTACCACGAGGTGCTCTCGGCGGCCTTCGGCCATCAGGCCGAAGAGAACAAGCACAATGCCATCGAACGCTACAAGGGCAAGTATGTGCTGGTGGTGGACGGCTCCATCCCGCTCAAGGATGGCGGAATCTACTGCATGGTGGCCGGTGAACCCATCGTCGACCATATTCGCCGCGCGGCTGCCGATGCGGCTGCCGTCATCGCCATCGGCTCCTGCGCCGCTTGGGGCGGGGTGCCCGCCAGCGGCGGCAACCCGACCGGTGCCGTCAGCCTGGAGGAGGCCCTCGGCAACCTCGGCACGCCGATTATCAATATCCCGGGCTGCCCGCCCAATCCCCACAACTTCCTCACCACGGTCGCCTACTACATCACCTACGGCAAGCTGCCGGCGCTGGATGCCAAGAAGCGGCCGCTGTTTGCCTATGAGCGGCTCATCCACGAAAACTGCGAGCGCCGTCCGCACTTCGACGCAGGGCGTTTTGCCAAGGAGTTCGGTGATGAGGGTCACCGGCAGGGCTGGTGTCTCTATCATCTGGGCTGCAAGGGGCCGGAGACCTACGGCAACTGCTCGACCCTGGAGTTCTGCGATATCGGTGGTGGCATCTGGCCCGTTGGCATCGGTCATCCCTGCTACGGCTGCAACGAACAGGGTGTCGGTTTCAGCAAGGGGATCTTCCAGCTTGCCAAGGTTGAGAATCCGACCCCGCGGGTCAACAAGCCCGATGTGGCCATTCAGGAAGGGGGTCATATCTCTCCCACTTCCACCGCGCTGATCGGCGGAGCCCTCGGGGTGCTGGTCGGGGTGAGTCTGATGACGGTGCGTGAACTCGGTCGCCAGCAGAAGCGCCATGAAGCCGGGCAGCATCCGTCACGGGAGGAGTGACCGTGAACAGACGCAACTTCCTCAAATTTGCCTCCGTCGGCGCGCTCGCAGCCGGGGCCACCGTGCCCGGCACCGCCCTGGCGGCTGCCAAAAACAAGCCACCCATTCCCGGTGCGCTTGGCATGCTCTACGACTCCACCCTCTGTGTCGGCTGTCAGGCCTGCGTGGCAGAGTGCCAGCGCCTTAACGGCAACCCGGCCAATCCGGCCGGCGAGCAGACCTGGTCCAACAACGACAAGCTGAGCCCCTGCACCAACAACATCATTCAGGTATGGAAGAGCGGCGCGGGCGAGCACAAGGATCAGCTGGTGGATGGCTACGCCTACATCAAGAAGCAGTGCATGCACTGCGTCGATCCCAACTGTGTTTCCGTCTGCCCGGTGCAGGCCCTTAAAAAAGATCCCAAGACCGGCATCGTTCACTACGACCCGAGTGTCTGTACCGGTTGTCGTTACTGCATGGTGGGCTGCCCGTTTGACGTGCCCAAATATGACTACGACAACCCGTTCGGGGCGATCCACAAGTGCGAGCTCTGCAACCAGAAGGGGCTTGAGCGGATTGATCAGGGCAAACTGCCCGGCTGTGTCGAGGTATGCCCGACCGGCGCCGTCATCTTCGGCACCCGCGAGGAGCTGATGGCCGAGGCCAGGCGTCGCCTGCTGGCGACCCCGGGCAGCGAATATGCCTACCCGCGCCAGACCCTCAAGGCCAACGACCCCTATCTGCACGAGGTGCCCAACTACCAGCCTTACGTCTATGGCGAGAAGGAGGGGGGCGGCACCCAGGTGCTGGTGCTGGCCGGGGTGCCCTACACCAAGCTCGACATGCCCGATCTGCCGGAGCTCTCCTCCGGTGCGCGCTCGGAACATATCCAGCACACCCTCTACAAGGGGATGGTGCTGCCGCTGGTGGTGCTGACCGGTCTCTCCGTGCTTATCCGTCGCAACACCAAGAACGGTCACGAGCAGGGCAAGGAGACGTCGGTCGATCAAGGCAAACAACAGGGGGGCAAGGATCATGAGTAACCACAAGGCACATCCCCTTGGCGGCAAGCTGGTCAGCTGGCCGGTGCTGGTGCTGGCACCCTTTGCGGTGCTGTGCGGCATGCTTATTCTCAAGCGCCTCATCTTCGGGTTGGGCTCGGTGACCGATCTGAACGGGGGTTATCCCTGGGGTCTCTGGATCTCCTTTGACCTCTTGATCGGCACCGGTTTCGCCTGCGGTGGCTGGGCGCTGGCCTGGGCGGTTTACGTTTTCAACCGGGGCGAGTATCACCCGCTGGTGCGGCCGGCCCTGTTGGCGAGTCTGTTCGGTTATTCGCTGGGTGGCCTCTCCATCACCATCGACGTCGGCCGTTACTGGAACCTGCCGTACTTCTACCTGCCCGGTCACTTCAACACCTCCTCGGTGCTGTTCGAGACGGCGGTCTGCATGACCATCTACATCGGGGTGATGGCGCTGGAGTTTGCGCCCGTGCTGCTGGAGAAGTTCGGCTGGAAAACCTCCATGGCGCGGCTTAACAAGATCATGTTCTTCATCTTGGCGCTGGGGGCACTGCTGCCCACCATGCACCAATCCTCGATGGGCTCTTTGATGATAGTGGCGGGGGAGAAGATCCATCCGCTCTGGCAAAGCTATGAGCTGCTGCCGGTCTTTTCGCTTCTGACCGCCTTCATCATGGGCTTTTCCATCGTGGTGTTTGAGGGCTCTCTGGTGCAGGCGGGGCTGGCGGGGCGGGGCCCCAACGAGAAGCCGCTCTTCTACAAACTGACCCAGGTAATCGACATCTTCCTGATCCTGTTTGTGGCGCTGCGCTTTGCCGAAATCGTCATCCATGACAAGTCGGAATACCTTTCCGAGTTCAACCGCTACTCCATTCTGTTCTGGAGCGAGATCGCGCTGATGATCTTCCCGCTGCTGGTGTTCCACTGGGACAAGAGCCGCCGGGACTCGCGCATGCTCTTTCTGGGGGCCCTCAGCATGCTGCTGGGCGCAGCCCTCTGGCGACTGGATTACTCCCTGATCGCCTTCAACCCCGGCAATGGCTACCACTATTTCCCCTCCGCGACGGAGGTGCTGATCTCCCTTGGCTTTGTTGCCATCGAAGTGTGTGCCTATTTGCTGCTGATCCGGCTGTTGCCGGTACTGCCATCACTTGAACGTGTTCACCAAGATTATCAGGCCCGAGGGAAAGCCAACGTATGAGCCAACGTATCACCATAGACCCCATCACCCGTATCGAGGGTCACCTGCGTATCGACTGCGAAATCGAAGGCGGCGTTGTCACCAAGGCCTGGTCGTCCGGCACCATGTGGCGCGGGATGGAGGAGATCGTCAAGGGCAATGACCCGCGCGATGCCTGGATGATAGTGCAGCGTATCTGCGGGGTGTGTACCTCCATTCACGCCATCGCCTCGGTGCGGGCGGTGGAGAACGCCATCGGCGCCAAGGTGCCGGTCAATGCCCAGTACATCCGCAACCTCATCATCGCGGCCCACAACATCCACGATCACATCGTCCACTTTTACCAGCTCTCCGCGCTGGACTGGGTGGACATCACCGCGGCCCTTGAGGCCAATCCGCAAAAAGCGGCGGACATGCTCAAGGGGGTATCGACCTGGTCCCTCAACAGTGCCGACGAGCTGACCAAGGTGCAGGATAAAATTCGCGCGCTGGTAGCGAGCGGCCAGCTTGGCATCTTCGCCAACGGCTATTGGGGCCACAAGGCGATGAAGTTGAGCCCGGAGGTGAACCTCATCGCCGTGGCCCACTACCTGCAGGCACTGGAGTGCCAGCGCGATGCCAACCGCATTGTCGCCATCCTCGGCGGTAAAACCCCCCACATCCAGAATCTGGCGGTGGGCGGCGTGGCCAACCCCATCAACCTGGATGCGCCGAGCGTGCTCAACCTGGAACGGCTGCTCTACGTGAAGAGCTTTATCGACCGGCTCGGCGAGTTTATCGAGCAGGTCTACAAGGTGGATGCCGCCATCATCGCCGCCCACTACCCCGAGTGGCTGAACCTGGGGCAGGGGGCCAAGCACTATTTGAGCGTGCCGGAGCTCCCCACCGACGCCAACGGCGGCAGCTTCCTGATGCCGGGCGGCTATATCGAGAATGGCAATCTGGCGGGATATCGCCCCATCGAGAGCCATCAGGATGCTTGGCTGATGGACGGTATCGCCGAGAGCAACAAGCACGCCTGGTACAAGGATGATGCCCCTCTCAAACCCTGGGAGGGCAAGACCGAGCCCGATTACACCGGCTGGCAGGATGACGGCAAATACTCCTGGGTCAAATCCCCCACCTTCTACGGCAAGGTGGTGGAGGTGGGGCCGCTTGCAGACTTGCTGGTGAAGCTCGCCGCCAAGCACCCGGAGACGGTGGCACACTTCGACCAGCTGAACGGCCTCTACAAGGCGCTCACCGGCTCTGCCATCAAGACTGAACAGCTGCACTCCACCATGGGTCGCATCATCGGTCGCGCGGTGCGCTGCTGCGTGCTCAAAGATACCCTGTCACATCAGTGGAAGGCGCTGGTGGACAACATCGGCAAGGGGGACACCACCGCCTATATCAAGGCCGAGATCCCGGCGGATAAAGAGTTTCGCGGGGTGGGCTTTGAAGAGGCGCCGCGTGGCATGCTCTCCCACTGGATCGTCATCAAGGATGGCAAGATCGAGAACTATCAGGCGGTGGTGCCATCGACCTGGAACTCGGGCCCGCGCAACTTCAACGATGAACCCGGCCCCTACGAACAATCGTTGGTAGGCACCCCGGTAGCCGATCCGGCCAAACCGCTGGAAGTGGTGCGCACCGTCCACTCGTTCGACCCCTGCATGTCCTGTGCGGTGCATGTGGTGGATACCCAAAATGGCGAAACGACTCAGGTGAAGGTACTGTGATGAACACCCTGATCCTGGGCGTGGGTAACCTGCTCTTGAGTGACGAGGCCGTCGGCGTGCGCATCGTCGAGGCGCTGGGGCGCAACTACCGTTTCGCCCCCGGCATCGAGCTGCTCGACGGTGGTACCGCCGGTATGGAGCTGCTCGAAGCGATGGCCAGTCGCGATCACATCATTCTGGTGGATGCGGTGCGCAGCGGTAATCCGCCGGGCACAGTGGTGACCCTGAAGGATGAGGAGATCCCGACCCTGTTTGGCCGCAAGATCTCCCCCCATCAGCTGGGGCTGGCGGACGTGCTCTCGGCGCTGCACATGACGGGGGAGTCGCCAAAGCGGCTCACCCTGATCGGGGTCGAGCCCGAATCCCTCGAACCCCGCATCGGCCTCACCCCCGTGGTGGCGGCTGCCATGGGGGAGGCGACAGATCGGATCTTGACCCTGTTGGCTGCCGTTGGCGCGTCCGCGATTGCGCTCTCTGAGCAGGAGAAAGCTGAACAAGCACGGGAGGGCCTATGGCGCAGTCCCATTTAAGCGAGGCTGAGAGAGTGCTGGAGATAGTACCGGAGACAGCGCAGGAGTTTGCCGGTTTTGCCAGCAATCCCGCGCCTCTGCTGGTAGCCCAGTACGAGCGGATCGCTCGCGATGAGATGCAGGCGTTGCCCTTCTATCACGCCACCATGCCCATTGTGGCGGAGTGCACGTTGTTTGAAGGTCAGTGGCTCGGCTGCGTGCTCACCCCCTGGATGTTGAGCGTGGTGGTGCTGCCGGGGCCGGATCAGCTTTGGCCGGTTCGCAGCAGCAGCGATCGGCTCGCCCTGCAGCTCCCCTGCGGCAACATGACCTTTATGGTGGGTGAATTGCCCGAGACAGGACAGTTGCTGGCCTGCTCCCTGATGTCGCCGCTCGATCCCCATCTCGGGGCCGGGGAGGGGCGGGCGCTGGTGAGCAGCACCCTCAAGATGCTGCTC
>NZ_CAWNWX010000017.1:86450-100482 GCF_963878195.1 Aeromonas sp. HMWF016 | reverse complement strand
GGGTCAACGAGGTGGGGCAGGGTGGTCAGGTCGCTACCCGACTGCAGGCCCATCGCCACGATGTGCGAGACCTGCACAGCGAAGGGGGGGACGTGGTCTCCCTCGAGGTGGGGCGGGTCAGCCTGCGCCTGATGCTGGAGCGGGAGGATCGCAGTGCCTACGCCTCCCTGGCCATTGCCCGCATTCTTGACAAACGTCCGGACGGCGGTCTGGTGCTGGATCCCAACTTCATGCCCTGCAGCATCAGCGTCTCTGCCATCCCGACCCTCAAGCGCTTCCTCGGCGAGTCGGCTGGCCTTGTGGCCGAGCGTGCTCGCAGCCTCTCCCAGCGCATCGCGGCGCCGGGGCAGCAGGGGGTCGCCGATGTGGCCGAGTTCATGATGCTGCAGCTGCTCAACCGCGCCCAGCCCCAGCTCTCCCATCTGGCGCGACTTGGCACCCTGCACCCCGAGCGGCTGCATGAGGCGCTGGTGCAGCTGTGCGGCGAGCTGATGACCTTTACCGACGAGTCCCGTCTGCCCCCCGAGTTCCCCGCCTATCGTCACGACGATCAGCAGGTGAGCTTCGAGCCGGTGATGCTGGCCCTGCGTCAGGCACTCAGTACCGTGCTGTCGCCGCGTGCCGTCTCCATCCAGCTGCGCAAGCACCAGTACGGCATCATGGTGGCCATGGTGAGCGAGAGCGAGCTGATGCAGAGTGCCGACTTCGTGCTGGCAGTGCGTGCCCGTATGCCGCAGGAGCAGCTGCGCAAACAGCTGCTGCAGCAGACCAAGGTGGCCTCCAGCGACAAGATCCGCGAGCTCATCAGCCTGCAGCTGCCGGGGATTCCGCTGCTGCCGCTGCCGGTGGCGCCGCGCCAGCTGCCCTACCACGCCGGTTACAGCTACTTCCAGCTCGACCGTCAGAGCCCGGCCTGGCAGATGCTGGCAGTGGGCAACACGCTCGCCTTCCACATCGCCGGCGATTTCCCCGAGCTCGACATGCAGCTCTGGGCCATTCGTAGCCAGTGATCGCACCAAGGAAACAAGCAGAGATGACCACGGACATTATCAAGAACGAGCAACTCAGCGACCTGCTGTTCGATCATGCCGAGCAGCTGGACATGGATTCGGACTACTGGTTCCGCCTGCGTGGCCAGAGCATCAACCCGATGATCGATGCGGTGACCCCCTTGCTGGGGCTGGTGCAGCGGGTGCGCCTGCTGTCGCGTTACGATCGGGTGCCCGAGCTCTATCAGCAGGTGGTGACCGAAATCCAGGCCATCGAGCAGGAGTTGATGGCTCAGGGTTACGAGAACGGGGTCGTCCTCTCGTTTCGCTACATCCTCTGCACCTTCATCGATGAGGCCGTGATGGGCCGTGACTGGGGCAGCCAGAGCGAGTGGTCGGAACATTCGCTGTTGACCCGTTTCCACAACGAGACCTGGGGTGGCGAGAAGGTGTTCGTGCTGCTGGCCCGCCTGCAGGAGGATCCGGAACGTTACCGCGACATTCTGGAGTTTATCTATCTCTGCCTCTGTCTCGGGTTTGAGGGGCGTTACAAGGTGATGAGCCAGGGGCGCGAGGAGTTCGAGCGCATCGTCCGCCAGCTGCACAAACAGCTCGCCCCCGAGAGCAGCGGCGAGGCACCCAGCGTGTTTCACCTGGACCTCGGTCGGCAGGCGGCTCGCTACCAGCTGCGCAAGCAGGTCTCCCTGCGCACCCTGTTCATGGGAGGGGCGCTGATCCTGGCCATCATCTTTGGCCTCTATCACCACCAACTCAATAACCAGACCCAGGACGTACTTCGTCAACTGGGCGAATTATTAAAATAAGTACTAAGGAGAGCACGCCTTGATCCGTATAGAACTGCCAGTACTGGTGGAAAGACTCAACCCTATCTGCCGTCACATGCTGGAGGAGGCCGCGGCCCTCTGTGTCAACCATCAGGGAGCCGAGATCCGCATCGAGCATCTGCTGCTCAAGATGCTGGATACGCCGCTCAGCGATGTCCGTCTCATCTTCAAACGCGCCGACGTGGAAGTGGAGGAGCTCAAAACTCTGCTGCAACCGGCGGCTGCCGACAACGGCTATGGCCAGGGTTATCCCTCCTTCTCGCCGCTGCTGGTCGAGTGGCTGCAAGACAGCTGGCTGCTCGCCTCCGCCGAGATGCAACACGCCCAGCTGCGTAGCGGCGTCATGCTGCTGGTGCTGTTGATGACCCCGCAGCGCTATTTGTCCGGTTCGGTGACCCGTTTGCTGGCCAACGTCAATCGCGAGCTGCTGCGCCAGCAGTTCGACGAGTGGGTCAAGGAGTCCGCCGAGACGCCGGTGACCAATCCGGCCAATGGCAACACGGCACCGGCGGCACTGCCGACCGACGCCACCCTGCTGGCCCGCTTTACCGTCAATGTGACCGAACAGGCCCGTCAGGGTTCGCTCGATCCCGTACTCTGCCGGGATCACGAGATCGATCTGATGATCGACATCCTCTCCCGTCGCCGCAAAAACAACCCCATCGTGGTGGGCGAGGCGGGCGTCGGTAAAAGCGCCCTGATCGAGGGGTTGGCCCTGCGCATCGTGGCGGGTCAGGTGCCCGAGAAGCTGCGCGGGGTCGAGCTGATGACGCTGGATCTTGGTGCCATGCAGGCGGGCGCCTCGGTCAAGGGGGAGTTCGAGAAGCGCTTCAAGGGGGTGATGCAGGAGGTCAAGGAGTCGGTGCGTCCGGTCATCCTTTTTATCGACGAGGCCCACACCCTGATCGGTGCCGGCAACCAGGCTGGCGGCATGGATGTCTCCAACCTGATCAAGCCGGCGCTGGCCCGTGGTGAGCTGCGCACCATCGCCGCTACCACCTGGAGCGAGTACAAAAAGTATGTCGAGAAGGATGCGGCGCTCTCCCGTCGCTTCCAGCTGGTCAAGGTGAGCGAACCGAATGCCGATGAGGCCACGGTGATCCTGCGCGGCCTGCGCAGCATCTACGAGAAGGCCCACGGGGTGCTGATCGACGAGGAAGCCCTGCAAGCAGCTGCCCAGCTCTCGGCCCGTTACATCTCCGGCCGTCAGTTGCCGGACAAGGCGATCGACGTGCTCGATACCGCCTGTGCCCGGGTTGCCATCAACCTCACCACCCCGCCGCGCGCCGTCAGCCACCTGCAAAACGAGCTGCGTCAGCGCGAGCTGGAGATCCGCCAGCTGGAGCGCCAGCGCCTGATCGGGTTGGGTGACAACGAAGAACGCCTCGCCGAGCTGCAAGAGGAGCAGCTGCGTTGCCGCGAATCGCTGGCGGAGCAGGAGTCCCGCTGGCAGCAGCAGCAGGGTCTGGTTCACCGGATTATCGAGCTGCGTGCCGCTCTCCTGGCCGATCAGCAGGATGAGATGCTGGCCAGAGAGGCGCTGGATCTCGCCGATGCGCCCCTCGATCCGCAAGCGGCTGCCGAGCAGCTGGCCACCCTCGAGAGCGAGCTGGCCGACCTGCAGCAGGGAGAGGTACTGGTCTCCGCCCATGTCGACAAGACCCAGATTGCAGCCGTCATCGCCGAGTGGACCGGGGTACCGCTCAATCGCATCTCCCAAGGGGAGCTCGATGTGGTCACCCGTCTGCCGGAGTACCTTGGCGAGCTCATCAAGGGGCAGGATGTGGCGGTGGCCCACCTGCACAAGCACCTGCTGACCGCCCGCGCCGATCTGCGTCGTCCCGGCCGTCCGCTGGGGGCCTTCCTGCTGGTGGGGCCAAGCGGGGTCGGCAAGACCGAAACCGTGCTGCAGATTGCCGAGCTGATGTTCGGCGGCCGCCAGTATCTGACCACCATCAACATGTCCGAGTATCAGGAGAAACACACGGTTTCCCGTCTGATCGGTTCGCCTCCCGGCTATGTCGGCTTTGGCGAGGGTGGCGTGCTGACCGAAGCCATTCGTCAGAAACCCTACTCCGTGGTGCTGCTGGATGAGGTGGAAAAAGCGCACCCGGATGTGCTCAACCTCTTCTATCAGGCGTTCGACAAGGGCGAGCTGGCGGATGGGGAAGGGCGGATCATCGACTGCAAGAACGTGGTCTTTTTCCTTACCTCCAACCTCGGTTTCCAGACCATCGTCGAGCATGCCGAGCAGCCCGACGTGCTGCTGGATGCCCTCTATCCGGAGCTCGCAGCCTTCTTCAAGCCGGCGCTGCTGGCGCGGATGGAGGTGATCCCTTATCTGCCGCTCGGTCACGACACCCTGGTGCAGATCGTGGGTGGCAAGCTCAACCGGCTGGTCAAGCTGCTCAAGGCGCGTTTCGGTGCCGAGGTGGAGCTCGATGGCGAGGTGGCCGAAGAGATCCTGCTGCGGGCCAACCGCAGCGAGAACGGTGCACGCATGCTCGAATCGGTCATCGATGGCGCCCTGTTGCCGCCGGTCTCCCTGCAACTGCTGCAGCGTCTCTCGGCCGGTGAGCCCATCAACCGGGTTCGCTTCTCTGTGGTCGATCACCAGTTCGTGGCCGAGGTGGAGGGCTGACCATGGAACAAGCCCTCGCATTCGCCCTCGCGCTTACCGAGCAGCGCGACGAAGCCCACCTTTGCCACTGGTGGAGCTCGACCCTCCATGCCAGCTTTCAGCCAAAAGGGATCCTGCTTGGCATGCTGGATGTGAGCGGTCGCCAGCTCGAATGCAAAGGCTGGGTCAAGGGGCAGGAGGTGGCGCTGGGGCTGGCGGTGGATGACTTCTCCCATCCGCTCGCCTATGTGCTGCACAAGGCGCAGTCCCGTACCTGGGACTCCCTCTATGGCGGTGCCCGCATCGAGCACGCCGGTTTCCGCGCACTGCTGGCCAATCTGGGCCAGCAGTGCGGGCTGCACGCGTTCCCGCTGATGGATGGCAAGGGCAAGCCGTTTGCCGTGCTGGCCCTGCTCGATCGGGGCGAGGTATTGCAGGAGTGGGCCGAGGGGCCCGAGCTTGCCAGTCTGGCGCAGGTCTTTTGCAACCAGCTCACCCTTATTCGCGATCTGGGGCGCAGCCGCCGGGATCAGAGCGTGCTGCGCGACTCCCTGCGCCAGATAAAGGGTGAAGAGGATCGTCTGCGCCAGCACGAGAAACTGCTGGGCGAGCAGTTGATCGGCCAATCGGCGGTGATCTGCGGTCTGCGCGAGCAGATCGCTCAGGCGGGCCGCCACAAGCTGACCGTCCTCATTCAGGGGGAGACCGGCAGTGGCAAGGAGGTGGTCGCGCGGCTGGTGCACCAGTGCTCAGACCGGGCTCACAAGCCCTTTGTGGCCATCAACTGTGCCGCCATTCCGGAGAACCTCATCGAGAGCGAGCTGTTTGGTTATCAGAAGGGGGCCTTCTCCGGCGCGCTCAGCAACAAGAGCGGGCTGGTCGAACAGGCGAATGGCGGCACCCTCTTTCTGGATGAAGTGGGCGACATGCCTGCCGCCATGCAGGCCAAGTTGCTCAGGGTACTGGAAACCCGCAGCTACCGGCCGCTTGGCGCCGAGCAGGAGCGTCAGTCTGACTTTCGTCTCATCGCCGCCACCCATCAGCCGCTCACTCGCCATGTGGAGGAGGGGCAGTTCCGTGCCGACCTCTACCACCGCCTCTGCCAGTGCCTGCTGCTGATCGCACCGTTGCGCGAACATATGGAAGATGTACCGCTGCTCTGCCAGCACTTCATGGCCCAGTTTGCCGCTCAGGATGGCAAGGCGCTGGCAGGGTTGCAGCGCAAGTTTTTGAAGCAGCTGCAAACCTATGACTTCCCGGGCAATGTGCGCGAGCTGCGCAACCTGCTGGAGGTCGCCTGTGCCCATACCAACCATGGCGAGGAGGTGGGGCTGGAGGCACTGCCGCCAGAGCTGCGCGAGCGAGTCTGCGTCGAGCTGCCCGGCGCACTGGATGACTACAACCACATCCGCGATCTGCGCCGCGCCATGCAGCAGTACGAAGCCTCGGTGATCGAAGCGCGCCTGCGCTACTTCCAGGGCAACCGGATGCTGGTGGCGGAGAGCCTCAATATCCCCAAGCGCACCCTGGATCACAAGTGCCAGAAACTGGAGGTGAGCTGATGAGCCTGCTCGCATTGGTGCCGCTGCTGCTGGCCAGCAGTGCGGCGCAGCCATCCCCGGAGTTGGCCCAATTGCAGGCGTGCCGGCGCGAACCGTCGCCCTTGGTGCGCCTGGCCTGCTATGACGCCATCGGGAAAGATGTGCTCGGGAGTCAAGAGGGGGCGGTCTCACGCTCCCCTGCCTGGCAGGCGATCCTGACCCAGGAGCAGGGGCGTCAGCCTGACAGTCCCCCTTTTCTGCCACTGCTGGATGAAGCGGGTGGCAGCGTCACCCTGACCCGTCCTGCCCTGCGCGGTGCCACTCTGGCTATCGGTTGCGTCAACAGCATCACCCATATCCGGCTGCGGCTCGATAACCCCTGGGTGGGGGAGCGGGTGCAGATAGCCCTGGATGGTGAGCCAAGTCGCCAGTCGCAGAGCTGGTTTGTCCGGGATCAGGGGCTGCTGCTCGAGTATGGCCGCGGCTTGCCCGCCATCGAGGAGCTCAAGCGCTGGATCGGGGCTCGCGAGCTGCAGGTGCAGGCCGACAACGGCGCCATCCTGCGGGTGGATCTCAGCGGTCTCAAGGAGGCACTGCAGCCCGTGCGCCAGCAGTGTCGCTGGTAAGGGGGCGCAATGAGCTATCAACACCCTTGGTGTGCACGCCTGCTGACCCCTCTCTCTGTCGAACTGGTGAAGGGGGCCGTGCCTGCTGACGAGCCGCGCTGGGATTATGTCGAGACCGAGCTGGTCAAGCTGGGCTCGCTGGCCCACAGCCAGGTCGATCTCAATGCGGTAGCCGAGGCGTGCCTCGTGCTGCTGGAGAGCAAGACCAAGGATATGCGGGTGCTGGCCCAGTTGCTGCGCTGCCTGCAGCATCCGGCCAAGGCGACCCCCATGGGGACGGCAATCCTGCTGCTGGAGTGCTGGATCCGCGACTACTGGTCGCTCGCCTGGCCCGGCAACGCCACCCAGAAACAGCGATTGATGGTGCAGATCGTCAAGCGTTTTGAAGGGGTATTGCCACGGGTATCGGAGAGCGCCTCGGCGGCGGAGCTGGCCGGTTTGCTGGCTCGCGCCGAACAGCTGGAGGCGGTGTGGCTGGCGCTGTGTCCCGACAAGGGGGAGTTGCTCGACCCGCTGGTGATGGGACTGAAACGGGCCCAGCGCCAGCAGGTGGCACAGGCGCAGGCCGATGAGGCTGGCGCGCCGCAAAGCAGCGCGGCCGTGGCGCCAGGTGCCGCTGTGTCCGGCATTCCCGTCACTACCTCGAGTGCTGCGCAGGGGAGTGCGAGCTCGCGTCCGGCGGTGGAGATCGACAGCTCCAACGATCGGGCTTGGCGCCAGACCCAGCTCAAGGTGGCGGAGCTCCTTATCGAGCGTCAGCCGGAGGCCGCAGTGGGCTATCGCCTGCGTCGCCACGCTATCTGGGCCGGTATCACGACGCCTCCCATGACGGCGCAGGGCAACAAGACCCAGCTTGCGCCCATGTCGGTTGACATGGTGGATGAGTATCGCGCCGCCATGAACGCCGCCGATCAGGGGCTCTGGCAGCGGATCGAGCAGAGCCTGACGCTGGCGCCCTACTGGTTTGACGGGCACATGCTCTCGGCCATGGTGGCGCAGAAGATCGGCTTTGGCACGGTGGCGCAGGCCATCATGCAGGAGCTGGATACCTTCTTGCAGCGTCTGCCGACGCTGCGGGAGCTCACCTTCAGCGACGGCACCCCCTTTCTGTCGGCCGAGTGCAGCCGCTGGTTGCAACCAGCCAAGGGGGGGAGCAGTGACGGGCAAGGGGGTTGCTCTCTGGCCGAAGAGGTGGCTCTGCGCCATGGCGAGCAGGGGGTTGCTGCGGCGCTCGCCCTGCTTGATGAGCGGATGGCGCAACTGAAAGAGCCCAGAGCCCGCTTCCATGCACAACTGGTGCAGGCGGAGTTATTGGAACAGGAAGGCATGAATTCGCTGGCTCGCCAGCACTACCAGCACTTGTGGCAAGAGGCCACCCGTCTGGGACTGTCGCAATGGGAACCGGGGCTGGTGAGCCGTCTGGAACGTCATGCGACCGCCTTGGCGCAATGAGTGTCGAAATGAGTCATTGAGTCGGAGTTGAATCACAATCTTATGTTCAAAACCATAGTTACCTTTCTGCAGCAACAGCTGCCGAAACTGAAACCCTCCTGGCCTCTGCTCGGTGCGGTGCTCTGGGTTGTCGCCCTGATCCTGGTGTGGTGGCTGGGCCCCCGCATCGAGATCCGCGACGCTCGCCCCTTCGAGCCGCTGTGGGGGCGGGTGGTGTTCACCCTGCTCTGGCTCTGGCTGCTGCTGGGTGTTGTCTCCTGGCGCGTATGGCGCAAGATGCAGCAACTCAAGGCCGAGCGGAACCATGAGCTGGTGCTGGAGCAGGATCCGGTCAAGGGGATCCTCGATCGCCAGGCGCTCTTTCTTGACCGCTGGCTGGCAACCCTTGGCGAGCATCTGGGCAAGGGGGCGCTCTATGCCATGCCCTGGTATCTGGTGCTGGGCCTGCCCGGCAGTGGCAAGAGCAGCCTGATCCACCGCGCCAACCCGGCCAACAAGCTCAACCCGAGACTCGACACCGAGCTGCGTGAGGTGGCGCAGGATCAGCTGGTCGATTGCTGGCTGGGAGAGCAGGCGGTGATGCTGGATCCCGCTGGTGAGCTTTTGTCCCAACCCGATGGCGAGCAGGAGCCGCTGGCGCGCAAGCACGAGCGGCTCTGGCTGCACCTGCTCGGCTGGCTCAATGAACATCGTCGTCGCCAGCCCCTCAACGGGCTGGTGCTGACGGTGGATCTGGCCTGGCTATCCCACGCCAGCGTGGCCGAACGCAAGGCCTATGCCCAGCTGATGCGCTCCCGTCTGCAGGAGCTGTCGGCCACCATGAATACCCGCTTGCCGCTCTATGTCACTTTTACCAAGCTCGACCTGCTGCGCGGGTTTGACGTGGTTTATGAGCAGCTCGACAAAGAGGCCCGCGAGGCAGTGCTCGGGGTGACCTTCAAGCCGGACGAGCGTCAGGGCAAGGGGTGGCAGGATGATCTCTCCCTCTTCTGGGACGAGTGGGTCGACAACCTCAACCGCAACCTGCCGGCACTGATGCTGGCCGGGCTGGATGCCAGCCGCCGCAGTGCGCTCTTCTCCTTTGTTCGCCAGCTGGCGGGCCTCAAGGAGTATGTGACCGAGCTGCTTGCCGAGACCCTGGCCATCGAAGAGAGCAAGCCGCTGCTGGTGCGCGGTGTCTATGTCAGCTCCGTCTATCAGCAGGGGGTGCCGTTCGATGCATTTGCCCAGGCGGCCTCCCGCCGCTACAACCTGCCCGAGCCCATTCACTCTGCGCTGCGCGGGGAGTCCAACACCTATTTCGTGCGCAAGCTCTTCTCCTCCATCATTTTCCCCGAGGCCCATCTGGCGGGCGAGAACCGGCTGCATACCCTCTATCGCCGCCGCCGCATGGCTATCGGCCTCAGCTGCTTGTCGCTCTTCTCGGCAGCCCTCATCGGTGGCTGGCACTACTTCTACCGGGTCAACGAGGAGGCCGGTCGCAACGTGCTTACCAAGGCGCAGGCCTTTATGGCCACCAACGAGGTGGCCGATGAAGAGGCGTTTGGCGTGAGCCAGCTGCCGCGTCTCAACCTTATTCGCGAGGCGACCTTCTCCTTTGGCAACTACCGTGAGCGGATGCCGGTGGTGGCCGATCTTGGCCTCTATCAGGGGGACGAGATCGGCCCCTATGTGGAAGGCTCTTACCTGCAACTGCTGAGCCAGCGTTTCCTGCCGGCCCAGATGCAGGGGCTGCTGGAAGATCTCGACCGTGCACCGGCGGGCAGCGAGGAGAAGCTCGCCATCCTGCGGGTGATGCGGATGCTGGATGACGCCTCCGGTCGCAACAAGGATCTGGTGGCCCAGTATATGGCGAGCCGCTGGCAGAAGGCGTTCCCGGGGCAGGGAGCGTTGCAGGAGCAGTTGATGGGTCACCTCAACTACGCCCTCGATCATACCGACTGGCATGCCGCTCGCGCCGCTCGTGATCAGGCCGCCATTACCGCCTTTGCGCCCTTCAAGGAGCCGGTCTACGGCGCCCAGCGTGAACTGGGCAAACTGCCCATGTATCAGCGGGTTTACCAGAATCTGGTGGTGAAGGCGGGCGATGTGCTGCCGCCGGATCTCAACGTGCGTGACGAGGTGGGCCCCACTTTCGACACCGTGTTTACCCTGCGCAACGAGAGCGCCGGTCAGGTGCCGCGCCTGCTGACCTGGCCCGGTTTCAGCGACTTCTTCCTCAAGCAGGACAAGGCGCTGCTCGACCTGACCGCCATGGATGCCTGGGTTCTTGGCCAGCGCAAGCTGAGCCAGCTGAGCGAGGCGGATCGCAAGGAGATCACCCGTCAGGTCAATGACCGTTATGTCACCGACTACGTCAACCAGTGGCAGAAACTGCTGACCAATCTGGATGTGCAGCCTCTGGAGAGCCCGGAGCAGGCACTCGATGTGCTCTCGGCCATCACCGGCAACGATCAGCCGTTCCAGCGGGTACTCGCCTCGCTGGATGACAACACCCGCATTCGCAAGATCTCCGATGTGGAGGGGGATCCCGGTCAGGCCATTACGGCACGGATCGGGCGTCCCTTCATGACGACCAACGCGGCGCTCAGTGGCCGTGGCGAACAGGGGCCGCTCATCTCCGAGGTGAATCAGAAGCTGGTTGATCTGCAACACTATCTGGAGCTCATCGTCAACGCGACCGAGCCGGGTCAATCGGCCCTGAAGGCGGTGCAACTGCGCCTGACCAACAAGTACGCCGACCCCGTATTTGCCCTCGAGCAGTATGCCCGTGGTCTGCCCGAGCCGCTCAACCGCTGGGTTGGCCAGCTCTCCGAGCAGACCTCCCATCTGGTGATCGATTTGGCCATGTCCTCCCTCAATCAGGAGTGGCAGGAGAAGGTGCTGACCCCGTTCAACAGCCAGTTGGCGGATCGCTATCCGTTCAACCCTAGCTCTGCCAAGGATGTGCCGCTCTCCGAGATGGAGCGCTTCTTTGCCCCGGGCGGCACCCTGGACAGCTTCTATCAGGTCAATCTCAAGCCGATGGTCGAGGGCGGACTGATGGAGGGTGAACTCAGCTCCCCCATCCAGGCCGAGCTGGTCAAGCAGCTGGATCGCGCGGCGCGCATCCGTCAGATCTTCTTCAGCCCGCAAGGCAATCTGGAGGTGCAGTTTGCTCTCGAGCCCATCGAGCTGACCGCCAACAAGCGGCGCAGCGTGCTGAATCTGGATGGCCAGTTGCTGGAGTATGCCCACGGTCGTCGCACCAAGGTGCCGCTGGTGTGGCCCAACACCATGCGTGACGGGGCCGAGAGCAAGATCACTCTGGTGCCGGCAGCTCGCGAGCGTTCACCGCGCAGCGAAGGCTTCGTCGGGCCCTGGGCCATGTTCCGCCTGATGGACAAGGGCGAGCTGACCCAGGTGAGTGACGCCACCTTCGATGTGCGCTTCCCGGTGGATCAGGGGGCCATGACCTATCGGGTCTATACCGACAGTGCCCAGAACCCCTTCACCGGCGGCCTGTTCAGCCAGTTCAGATTGCCCGAATCCCTCTATTGATTAGGTCGGGGGCACCTTGTGCCCCCTTCATCCGTTGGAAGCCGATATGTCACAGAATCAACAAGGCCAGCAGGCGCTCAAAGTGGGGCGTGACCCCAGAATGTTGCCGGAGTACGAAGCGCTGCGCGCCGAGATCAACAAGCTCAGTCACGCCTCACGTCCCGAAGTGGACTGGGCCCTGATCCACCATCTCGCCAGCCAGATCTTCGAAAAACATGGCGTCGATCTGCAGACCGCCATCTACTTCACCCTGGCCCGCTCTCGCCTTCAGGGACTGAGCGGTTTTACCGAAGGGTGCGAGTTTCTTGCCAACCTTATCGTCACCCAGTGGGATAGCTTCTGGCCGCCGGTTCATCAGGAGCGGGCCCGCATCGAGATGCTGGACTGGTTTATCGCCCGCATCAGCGACGTGATTCGCCAGTATCAGATCAGCCATGAGGACAAGCGGCTGATCTACCGCTGCGAGCGGGCGCTGCAACTCATCAGCGAAAAGCTGCACAACGCGGGTCTGAGCCGCATTCCCCGGGTCGAAAACCTGATCCACTTTATCGAGGGCTATACCCACCTCTTTGACGAGACCGAGATCGTCATCGTCTCCGACGAACCGGGTCTCAAGGAGGATATGCAGATCCCGCCGATGGTCTTCTTCAAATCGGATATGGATCACGAGCACGGAACGCCGATGGCATCGGTTGCTCCCGCTCTGCCGCAGGGCAGCATTCTGGTGGGGCGCGAGAAGGGGCAGGTCAAGCCGACTGTGCTCAAGATCGAGCAGCATCGCAAACAGCGTCCGGCCTGGTTCTGGTTTGGCTGTGGCCTGCTCAGCTGCGCCCTGCCGGTCATGGCATGGCTGGGCTGGCAGCACCAGCAGCAGGAGAAGGTGATTGCGATGCAGCGCCTGCAGCAGCCGGCGGCCGAGTTGCCGCGCGTGCTCAGCTATGACGATATCCGTCAGGCCCGCATCGTGCTGGGGGAGCAGGCGGTGCAAGGGATGGAGAGCGAGCTGGTGGCGCGCTATCAGGCCCAGCTGGACCGGCTGGAACAGACCTCGCCGCTCTACTGGTATCGCTATGGCGAAGGGCTGCGCAACTCGTTGCAGATGCTCTATCCCGATTCGCTGGCGGTCAAGGCGCTGGACAAGCAGTGGCAGAACGCGCTGGTGGGGCAGGGGAGCAATAACAACACCATTCCCACCTACCTTGATGCCCGTGCCGGTGTCGATGCGCTGATCGACCAGTTGCAGGAGCTGGAGCGTCAACGCAAGACGGTGACCATCTCCTATCTCAAATCCCAGCTCTATGAGGTGCAGAAAAACCTGATGCAGGAGACGCCATTCAGTCTGCGTCTGAGCGAGCTGGAGGCGAAGAAGGCTTCGCAGGAGCCCATCACCGCCGCCGAGTTGAAGGGGCTGGAGAGCGATCTGAAAGCGCTCAACATCCGCCTCTATCAGCTGCAGCAGGGTGATCTTGGTAGTTGATAGTGTTGCTGTGCGCAATATTTTGCGCACAAAAAAGTGAGAATAACCAGAAAGGCAACCTTTTGTAGTCAGGTTGCCATTTCTGCGCAATACCTTGCAGCCTAATCGCTTGCCGCATCGGCTGTTGGTGCATAATGCACTGATTTTATTTAAAAAATATTGAATGTTTGGAGTGGCACACTCTGTGCTGCCACGACGCAGCCTGTTTTGCCCCGTGCTTGCCGCTACAGCCTGTTGCTGTTGTGTGAGGGGCGTGGGGATAGGGCGCAGACCCGTTATCCCCGCTCATATGGAGAATCACTATGTGCCCGACTATCGCACTGCTCGGTGACATTGGCACCGACCACGACGGTTTTCACCCCTCACCGGTCAGCGCGGCCAGTCCCGATGTGTTCCTCGATGGTAAACCGGTAGCCCGCCAGGGCGATCCGCTGGAGCCTCACGACAAGCCCAACAACCCGCCTCATCCCCGCGCCATTGCCGGTGGGGTTGGCTCGGTGCTGGTCAACGGCAAACCCATCGCCGTAACCGGTACGGCGGTAGATTGCGGTGGCGTCGTGATTGGATCCGGCAGCGGACAGGCAGGATAAGGAGCAGATCATGGCACAAAGCACCGGATTGCAATTTACCGTCAAGGTGGGGGCGTTGCCCGAGAGCACCTTCGTCGTGGCGAGTTTCCAGCTGGACGAGGGGCTGAACCGGCCGTTCAACCTGCGCCTTGAGCTGGCCAGCAGCCAGCCCGATGTCGACTTTGGCGCCGTGCTGGACCAGCCCTGCGAGCTCATGGTGTGGTACAACGGCGAGTTGCAGCGCAGGGTGTGCGGGGTGGTGAGCGAGTTTGCCCAAGGGGACAGCGGCTTTCGCCGTACCCGCTATAGCCTTGAGGTCAAACCGGCTCTGTGGCGACTGGGCCTGCGCCAAAACTCCCGCATCTTTCAGGCA